>NZ_JBFTLD010000047.1:0-32993 GCF_056396265.1 Allobosea sp. 05T422_2
GCACGGACCGCACCGACCTGCTTCTTCCGGATCAGGCCCTTGAAGACGGGGTAGTGCTTGGTCACGTCCTCAAGTTCGAGCAACGGTACCGTCATACGAACTCCTCCAGCGGGGCCTTCCGACAGGCGACGAGATGGGTCGGGCCGATTTCCCCGAGCACCGGCATCTCCGCGCGGCAGCCGTCATCCGCAAACGGACAGCGCGGATTGAAGCGGCAGCCTTGCGGCAACCGGAAGGGCGGAGGCACGACGCCGTCAATCGCGATGAGCCGCGCAACGTCCTGGTCCATGYGTGGCATCGAACCCATCAGGCCGATCGTGTAAGGGTGCTGCGGATCGTGGAACACGTCCTTGACCGAGGCCCGCTCGACCACCTTGCCGGCATACATGACGGCCACCTCATCGGCGACCTGAGCGACGACACCGAGGTCGTGGGTGATCAGGATCATCGACATGCCCGTCTCCTCCTGCAACTCGCGCAGGAGCCTGAGAATCTGGGCCTGGATGGTGACGTCCAGCGCCGTGGTCGGCTCGTCCGCGATCAGCAGGGCCGGCTTGCAGGTCAGCGCCATGGCGATCATGACCCGCTGGCGCATGCCGCCCGACAGCTGATGCGGATACTCGTCGAAGCGCCGCTCGGGCGATGGAATGCGCACCCTGCGCAGCGCCTCGATGGCCTCGTCACGCAGATCGCGGGCCGAGGCCTTGCGGTGCGCGCGCAAGGACTCGACGACCTGATACCCCACCGTGTGCACGGGGTTCAGGCTGGTCATCGGCTCCTGGAAGATCATGGCGATGCGGTTGCCACGAATGTCGCGCATCTCGCTCGGCGGCAGCTTCAGGAGGTCGCGCCCTTCGAACAGGATCTCGCCGCCGGCATTGCGTCCCGGAGGCGGCACGAGGCCCATGATCGACAGGGACAGCATGCTCTTGCCGCACCCGCTCTCCCCCACGATACCGAGCGTTTTGCCGCGCTCGAGCGAAAGCGAAATGCCGTCGACCGCCCGCACCGTCCCGTTCAGGGTCTGAAAGGCCGTCGTCAGGTTGCGCAGTTCGATGATCGGTGTGGCCGTGGCCGGGCTCATGAGCGGGCCCCGGAGGTCCTATGCCCGGCTTCGGGAAAGGTCAGGGGCGAGTAATCCGTCACCGGGCGGCCGGCCCAGTCATTCCTCGGAGCGGCCGCTTCGGTCCGCTTTTGGGCTTCGTGCAGGCGCCTCGCAGCGGCGGGGTAATCGATGGTGAGGACCTCGCCACCGCTCACGACGAGCCGGCCATCGACATAGACGCGATCGACCGCGCGCTCGGCCGCCGCGTAGATCAGGCTGCGAACGGGATCACGCCGCGGCTGCATCATGGGATGGGCAAGGTCGACGAGCACGAGGTCCGCCTTGCAGTCCACCGCGAGCCGGCCGATATCGCTGCGCCCCAGCGCACGGGCGCCAGCGACCGTCGCAGCCTCGAACAGGTCGGTCGTGCTGAGCGTGCGCGGGCTCTCCGCCATCAGGCGCGCGACATAGGCCGCATTGCGCATTTCCTCGAGCATGTTGTGGGGATAGGTGTCCGTACCCAGGCCGATRTTCACGCCGGCCCGCCGATAGCGCCCGAAATCACGCAACGCGATGCCCCGCCGCATGAAGACGGTCGGACAATGGGCCACCGTCGTGCCGCTCTCGGCCAGGAGATCGAGATCGCGGCGACTGTGCCAGGCGTTGCGCGGGTAGTCGTCGAGGAAAATGGCATGACCGACGATGCTCGTGGAGCCGAGCACGTCGAGATTCTCGAGCCACTGGATCGGCGAGACGCCATGCCGGCGCGTGATCTCATGGAACTCGACCGTCGACTGCGCCGCATGGATCTGCCAGCGCAGCCCGCGTCGGCCGGCCTCAGCATAGCTTTCCTTGATCAGCCCCTCGCTGCAGGTGTCGATCTGGGCGGGGCATACCATGCCGAACAGGCGGCCCGAGGGGTGGGCCTCGGMCTTGGCGATAACYTCAAAGGCCTGCGCCATGGCGTCGGCACCGGCCTTCTCGTCCCACTCGTATTCGACGACATAGCCATTGCGCGTATGCCAGCGGGCCGAGCGGAACATCGGAGCAAGGCAGACGCGCATGCCGCTCTGTCCCGCGAGGTCGAGCCAGTCMGGATGCGGCACCGACAGATCCGCAACCGTCGTCACGCCGGAGAGCAGCAGCTCGGAATAGGCGACGCGTACGCAATCCGGCACCGCCTCGGCATCCGGACGCAGGATCGGCATAAACTCGTAAAGCGAGGAATTGTAGAGCGCCGGCGAACCGAGCTCATCCAGAAAGCCCTTGTTGAGGGGTTCGCTGGACGGATGCGAGTGAATATTGACCAGGCCGGGCATGACCATTCGCCCCTGCCCGTCCACGGTCTCGTCCGCTGGGCCGTCATAGCGCTCGCCGACGAAAAGGATCTTGCCATCCTCGAAGGCGACATCCGCGCCGTAGAGATAGACGTGACCGGCAGCCTGGGCATCCCAGGCCACGACGACATCCGMATTCCTGATGACCGTGAGCGTCATGGCATCATCCGTAGAGAGAACAGAGAAGGCACCCGGGGCGAAGAACGCGCGAGAGAACCGTGCGGCCGACCGGAGCAGGAGATGCGGCGCGGGTCTCCCCCGCGCCGCATCGAAGCGCTCAGCGCTTCAGCTTGATGTCGAGGCCCTTGTAGAGACCTGCGCCATAGACACCGTGGGCACGCACGCCCTCGACGCGGTCGCCCGAGACAACCCAGAGCGGCTGCGAGACGAGCGGCACCCAGACATTGGCTTCGGTGAGCTGGGTCTGGACGGCGCCAATCGCCTGCTTGCGCTTGTCGGCATCGACGGCCGTTGCCGCAGCCTTCAGCATCTCGTCGGTCTTCGGGTCCTTCCAGTTCATCCGGTTCGGGGTCGGCGCCTGGCGGCTGTTGAAGTAGAGGTTCAAGGCCTCGGTCGCCGTCACATAGGGATAGGCCATCACGAAGGCGTCGAATTCCTGCGTGGCGAGCTTGCCCCAGGCAACCGTCGCATCCCAGAGCTGGATCCTCATGTCGATGCCGACCTTGCGCAGGTCGGCCTGCATGGCCTCGGTGATCCGCGGATTGACGTCGTTGCGGATGCCGTAGACCGTGAAGGTCGCCTTCTTGCCGTCCTTCTCGCGGATGCCGTCGGCACCAGCCTTCCAGCCAGCCGCATCGAGGAGCTTGGCCGCCGCCGCCGGATCATATTTCGGCATCTTGGCGGCTGCGTCCTTGTCGAAGTCGAGGACGCTCGCATTGAGGAGTGCCGGCAGGGTCTGGCCCTTGCCGAAGAAGATCGCCTTCGCGATGGCGTCCTTGTTGACGGCCATGTTGACCGCCTCGCGGATCACGCCCTCGCTGGAGATGGGCTTGTCGACCTTGAAGCCCATGAAGATGTCGTAGATATAGTTGTCCTGCCGCTGCACCTGCATGCCGGGCATACGCTGCATCGTATCGAGCGCGATATACGGCATGTAGTAGGTGACGTCGGCCTGCTTGGCCTGGATCGCCGCCATCAGCGTATTCGACTCAGGAATGATCTTCCAGACGATCTCGTCGATCTGCGGCTTCGGATCCTTGTAGATCGGCGGCCCCCAGGTGTAGTGGGGGTTCTTCTTCATCACGAGTTCCTGCCGCGGGGTCCACTTCACCCAGCAATAGGGTCCCGTCGCGTTGAAGCCCTGCACGCCGAAATTGGCGCCGAGTTTCTCGACCGCGTTCTTGTCGACCACCGAAGCGAAGGACAGGCCGATCTGGAAGAGCAGGTCGCTATAGGGCTCCTTCAGCTCGTAGACGACGGTCGCATCGCCCTCCGCGCGGATGTCCTTGACCTGACCGCCGCGGAACGACACCGGCGACTTGTTGGCCGGATCGGTCCAACGCTTCAGCGAATAGACGACGTCCTCGGCTGTCATCGGACGACCGTCGCAGAACTTCACATCGGTGCGCAGCTTGAACGTGTAGGTCGCGCCGTCCGGAGAGACCGTCCAGGATTCCGCCAGACCGGGCTTGATCGTCTTCATGTCGAAATCGACGCTGACCAGCGTGTCGGCCAGCATGTAGAGCGCTTCGGCCGCAGCCGTCGATGTCGAGCGGATCGGATCGTAATTATCCGCGTCGATGACGCGCAGGATCGACAACGGTGCCTTCTGCTGGGCGCAGACGGGCGCGGCGGTGGCCGCAACAGCGGCGGCGCTGCCGAGAAGCAGTGCGGTAAGCCTATTCATGTGAGGGAACCTCCGGAAATTCTGCGTCTATTTGCGCAGCTTGGGATCGAGAGCATCGCGCAGCGCGTCGCCGAGAACGTTGAAGGCCAGCACGACCACGAAGATGACCAGGCTTGGCAGGACGGAGACATGCGGCGCGAAGAACAGGAAGTTGCGGCCGTCCGCCGCCATCGCGCCGAGCTCCGCCGTTGGCGGCTGCGCGCCAAGGCCGAGGAACGACAGGGCCGCGCCGAGCAGGATGACCTGGCCGAATCGTAGCGTGACGAACACGAAGATCGCCGACAGGCAGTTCGGCAGCAGATATTTGAAGATGATGCGTGCGTCGCTCATGCCGAGCGAGCGCGCGCTCTCGATATAGTCCTGCTGCAGCACGACGATGGCCGAGCCGCGCACGACGCGCGCCATGAGAGGCACGGTCGCGATCGAAAGCGCGATGATCACCGCGGTCAGCCCGGGCCCGAAAATGGCTGCGATGGCCAGTCCGAACAGGATGGCCGGAAAGGACAGAAGCACGTCCATCAGGCGCATGAGCAGGCCCGACACCCGCGTGTAATAGGCCGCAACGAAGCCGACGAGGCCACCGAGCGCACAGCCGAAGACGACGGAAGCGAACCCCATCAGCAATGTGGTGCGCAGGCCGAAGAGCAGCCGCGTGATCATGTCACGCCCCTGCCCGTCCGTTCCCAGCAGGCCCATCTCGCCGGGCGCCTTCAGGGTATTGGCGAGATCGCCGCCATAGGGGTCCGACGGCGCAAGCCAGGGCGCGAAGATCGCCCCCGCGATCACCAGCACCACGAGCACCAGCGAGATGCAGGCGCCGACATCGCTGACGAGCATTCTCAGCACCGACGGGCGGCGGACGATGAAGTCTTCGGTCGCTGGCGTCGGCAGCGATTCCGCCTGCCCCTTCGCGAGCGTCTGCGTGATGGAGCTCATCAGGCGCCCCTCACTCTCGGGTCGAGCACGGCATAAAGCACGTCCACGGCAAGGTTGATCAGGATGAAGCCGAGCGACAGCACGATGATCGTGCCCTGCGCCATCGGCAGATCGCTCGACAGGATCGCGCCAACGGCCAGCCGGCCGATGCCGGGCCAGCTGAAGACGGTTTCGGTAACGACGGCGCCGCCGAGCAGGAACCCGATCTGCAGCCCGATCAGCGTCACGACCGGAACGAGCGCATTGCGCAGGGCATGCCGCATGACCACGGCCCGTTCGGTCAGCCCCTTGGCGCGGGCCGTCCTGACGTGATCCGCTCCCAGCACGTCGAGCACCGAGCTGCGGGTCATGCGCGCGACGGGGCCGACGAAGACGCCGCCCAGCGTGATGGCCGGCAGGATGATCGCGAGAAAGCCGTCCCAGGTMCAGAACGGCCCCATCCGACCGGTGAAAGGCAGCAGCGGATACTTGAAGCCGAGCAGCCAGATCAGCGCCAGGCCGAGGAAGAACACCGGCAGCGAGACGCCTGCGACCGACACCGCCATGATGGCGCGATCAAGGATCGAGCCGCGGAAATAGGCGCCGACCGTGCCCATGGCGATGCCCAGCGGAATGGCCCAGATCAGGGAGGCGACCATCAGCTCGAGCGTCGGCCCGATCGTGTTGCCGAGCTCCTGGACGACCGGCACATTATTGATGATCGACACGCCGAGATCGCCCTGCAGCAACCGCCCGACATAGATCAGGAACTGCTTCCAGAGCGGCTGGTCGAGCCCGAGATCGCGGCGGATGGCCTCGACGATGTCCTGTGTGGCGGTTGGCCCCGCCCGCACCTGCGCCGGATCGGTCGGAACCACCTGCATGAGCAGGAAGCCCAGCAGGAGAACCCCCAACAAGACCGGCAGCGCGAGCAGCAGCCGTTGCAGCGTGTGCCGCAGCATTCCGGCTTCCCCCTACTGCGCTGCGGCTGCGAACTGGCCGAGCCGGTCATAGACCACCTCGCCGCCCAGCAGCGTCAGATCGCAGCGCGCATCCATCTCGACGGTCTCGACCGGAGCCGCGAAGATGTCGTGCGACAAAACCGCGATATCGGCGAGCTGCCCCGGCACGAGACGTCCCATGCGGTCCTCGGCGAACTGGGTATAGGCGCCGATCGCCGTATAGGCATGGACGGCCTCCTCCATCGTCAGGCGCTCCGCCGCACCGATCACCGTGTGGCGCTTGGTCTGGCGCGTGACCATCGTGAAGAGGTTCTTGAATGGGTCCGTGGCACAGACCGGCGCATCCGAACTTGCAGCGGGATGCACACCGGCATCGAACCATTTGCGCATCGGATAGGAGGCATCCGCCCGTTCCTGCCCGAGATTATGCACGTAGAGATCGCCGAACTCGTAGATGAACACCGGCTGCGGCACGGGATCGATTCCGGCAGCTGCCATCCGGGCGAGCTGGCCATCGGTCAGGAAGCCGCAATGCTCGATACGGTGACGACGCCCGAGGACGGGGTGCTCGGCACTGTCCGCCTGCTCGATCCCCGACAGCACCTGCTCGATCGCAGCGTCGCCGATGGCATGAATCGCGAGCTGGTAGCCGAGCCTGTGATAATGCGCGAGATAACCGTGCATGTCCTTGTCGGAATAGATGAAGATGCCGCGATTGTCGGGGTCGCCGACGCGATAGGGCTGGCTCATCGCCGCCGTCAGACCGCCGGCGCTTCCGTCCCCGAACACTTTCATGGCGCCGTAGCGCAGGAGACCGACCTCCCGCCCAAAGCGGTATCTGGCCGCGTGCGCGGCATCGCCGATCCCGTCGGCATTGCCATAGATGCAGACCCAGGTCCKCACCGGCAGGCGGTTGGTGCGGGCCATCTCCTCATAGGCCTCGATCTCCGCCATGCCCGCCAGCATGCCGACGCCGGCATCCATCACACTGGTGAAGCCCTGCGACAGCATGTAATGGCCGGCCTGCTCGATGGCCGTCGTCAGCTCCGCGTGGCTGGGTTTCGGCATCGCCTCGACGATCAGGCGCATGGCGCTTTCAGCCAGAAGGCCGGTGAGCTTGTTGTCGCGCCGCTCGATCAAGCCGCCATCGGGGCTCGGCGTGTTGTGGCMGATGCCGGCCTTGCGCATAGCCTGGCTGTTGACGACGCCGACATGGCCGCAGGTGCGCTTGATATAGACCGGATTGTCGGGCGCCACCTGATCGAGCTCGTCGGCGGTGGGATGGCGGCCCTCGGCCAGTTCATTGTGATCATAGCCGCGCCCGAGCACCCACTCGCCTGGCTTCTTCGTCCTGGCCACCGCCGCAACGCGGCGCAGGACCTCGTCGATGCTGCGTACCCCCTCTTCCGGCCGCAGATTGATTTCGTTCATGCTGACGCCGAGCGGCAGCAGATGCATATGCGCATCGTTGAGGCCGGGAATCGCAACGCGACCGGCCAGATCGATGACACGCGTGCCCGCCCCCCGCAGGCTCGAGATCTCCTCAGCCGAACCTGCCGCGAGGACTGTGCCGTCCCTGACCGCCAAGGCCTCGACGAAACCCTCGGCCAGACCGCAGAAGATGCGGCCGTTCAACAAGACGGTGTCCGCTTGAAACATAACCTTACGCTCACTGCTGCATTGTAATGATTGACACCGCTGCGCGCGCAACTTGCCAGACGCAAGCAAACGCGTAGCGTAACGCAGATTTAGCGCACTAAATCCACGACGTTCAGCTCTGTCAGATAATGGAATATGCTCTAGGCAGCCGTCTCGAGCCGCAGAAACTCTTCCATCCTTGATATTTCCTCGGAGTCATTTTCTTATTGGATTGGGGCTAGCATTGCTCAGAATATTTAACAGCGCAAGGGGCGCTGAGCAGGCAAGCGCTGCAGGCTGTGCGGATCAGGTTGCAGGCATTGCGTGATGGAACGAAGACGGGCGGAGACCGGTCATGAGTTTTGACGTGGGTGGAAGATTGAAGGAAATCAGGGCGTCTGCCGGGCTTTCGCAACGTGAATTGGCAGCTCGCTCGGGCGTGACGCACAGCCTGATCTCGCTGATCGAGCAGAATCGGAACAGTCCCTCGGTCGCGTCCTTACGCAAGATTCTCGACGGCATCCCGATGTCGATGGTGAATTTCTTTGACGAAGAGCGCGTGCCGCGAGGCAAGGTGTTCTTCGAGGCGGACGACCTTCTCGACCTGACATCGCGCCTGCATCAGGTCAGCGGCGGCAGCGGCGAGGGCCGCATGTCGTTCCGACAGGTCGGCGACGCCAAGGCGCATAACCTGCAGATCCTGCATGAATCCTACGAGCCCGGCGCCGATACCGGCGTGACCATGCTGAAGCACGATTCCCATGAAGGCGGGGTGGTCCTGTCGGGAGAGCTCGAGATCACCGTCGGCGAACAGATCAAGATCCTTGGCCCCGGCGATGCGTATCTCTTCGACAGCCGCACCCCCCATCGCTTTCGCAATATCGGCGCGACGCGATGCGAGGTCGTGAGCGCCTGCACGCCGCCCTATCTTTGAGGCCTGGGCGCGATTGGCGGCGCCTCGCCGGAGGAGGACCCAGGATCGTCGATGGTCGTTTTCAAACGCCTCTGCGCGCGAGATCAAAGGACCTCGGCCGCTTTGCTGCCGCCGCGTTGATCAATCGCGCAGGCGAAGGGCGACTTGGCAATCTCGTTACTGCTTGAAGCAGGTCTCGCGGTGCCAATTGAGGAAGTGAGGATGCGGACGCTCAACGGGCCGCGCGGGCGCAAATGCGCGGCCGCTTCGGTTCACGAAGGCGCGGATGCCTTCGACGTCGTTCGCATGTCGCGAGACCAGAATGTCCAGGTCATCGGACAGACTGATCAGCCCGCGATCGAACATCCAATGCGCCGTTCCCGAAAGCGCAAGCCCATTGCTGACGATGTCCGGCCCGTTCGCCTCCACGGGGCGAATATGAGCGGCAGCGACCTCGGCACGACCGCCACCATTGATCAGCCTGAGTCCAGTGATCGCACAGCGCTCACCATAGGCCCGCAACACCGTTCGGCGAAATGCTCGATCGCGCACGATCCGCGAGAGCGCGATCGTCAACCGCTCTCGGGCTTGATCGAAGACAAAGGGAGCCTGCTCTTCCGCAAGCCCGCCGGCGACGTTCGGGTCATCGCTTCGCGGCAGGAGTGGCTCCGCATCGTCGAGGCCGAGGGCGAGAACACGGTTGAAGTCGGCCGATGAGATCGGCCGCACTGCGGCTTGTGCTCGCCCCGATATCCGGCCCTCGTCGTTTAGGACGCCGCGCTCGATGACACCGCTCTCGTCAGCGAAGGGGACCGGATTGGCGAAGTCGAGATAGCTGTTAGGCTCGATCACCGCGATGAACATGTCGTGTGCGGCTGGGTCGGGAATGACCTGCTGAACTTTGGCGATGGCAAAGTATCCGCGCGTATTCGCCACTTTGCGCGGCTCGTAGTAGACGATCCAGTCACTGACGCAGGCTTGAACGCGACCAAGATATTGCCGCGGGAACTGATATCTCTCAGCCGGGCTGTCATCGTAGATCGAATCGTATCGGTGGATGAAGACGCCAAACCCCATGGCCGTTGATAGCGCTGTGTGACGCCCCGACGCTAGTCTCCTGTCGGGAGCGGCGCGCGAAGAGCGGTGTTGCCGTACCCTTCAATGAAGGCATCGGAGGTCAGCGGGCGGACATCCCTTTGGATGGCAACCAGACCTGAACAGCTGAGTTCTTGGATCTTCAAAGAAAGCCACTGAAAAGTGGCTGGGGGACTAGGATTCGAACCTAGACAACCAGAGTCAGAGTCTGGGGTCCTACCGTTAGACGATCCCCCAACGGCGCGAACGCCTTCGTTGGTGAGGCGCGGTCTAAACAACCCGCGCCCGCATGGCAAGCCCATTGTGAGCAATCTTGTGCATGAAGGCGACGGGGCCACCTGTCAGCCTGTACTCAGCGTCCTCCGCACGCTGTCGCGCCAGCCCATGACCAGCTTTTCGCGCTGGCTTTTCGCCATTCCGGGGACAAAGCGCCGTTCAAGCCGCCAGAGATCCGCAAACCGATCCGGCTCCGGCAACAGCCCTGCATCGAGGCCGGCGAGATAGGCGGCTCCCAAAGCCGTCGTCTCCAGCACCTCCGGCCTGTCGACAGGTAATGCGAGAATGTCGGCGAGCCGCTGCATGGTCCAGTCGGACGCGACCATGCCGCCATCGACGCGCAGCACCGCGGCGCCCTGCCCGGCGTCCGGCCAGTCGGCACGCATCGCGTCGAGCAGATCGAGCGTCTGGTAACAGACGCTTTCCAGCGTCGCCCGCGCCAGCTCGCGCGGGCCGCTGTTGCGGGTGAGCCCGAAAATAGCGCCACGCGCCTCGGCGTCCCAATGCGGCGCACCGAGCCCGACGAAAGCCGGCACCAGGTAGACCGCCTGGGTCGGATCGGCCGCTTCGGCAAGCGGCCCGGTCTCGCTTGCCGTCTCGATGATTCCGAGCCCGTCGCGGAGCCATTGCACAGCCGCCCCCGCGACGAAGATCGAACCCTCCAGCGCATAGGTGCGCTCGCCGCCGAGCTGATAGGCGATGGTGCTGAGCAGCCGGTTCTGGGATGCCACCGGCGTCGAACCGGTGTTCAGCAGGGCAAAACAGCCGGTGCCATAGGTCGACTTCACCATACCGGGCGTGAAACAGGCCTGGCCGATCGTCGCCGCCTGCTGGTCGCCGGCCATGCCACGTACGGGGATCGCCGCGCCGAAATGGTCGGGCAGCGTCTCGCCGAACAGGCAGGCGCAATCGCGAACCTCCGGCAGCAACGAGCGGGGAATGTCGAACAGCGCGAGCAGGTCCTCGTCCCAGATTCCGCGCCCGATATCGAACAGCATGGTGCGCGCCGCATTGGTCGCGTCGGTTGCGTGGACGGCTCCGCCTGTCAGGCGCCACAGCAGGAAGCAATCGACCGTGCCGAAGGCGAGTTCGCCGGCTTCCGCCCGCCGGCGCGCGCCCGGCACATTGTCGAGCAGCCAGGCGATCTTGGTCGCCGAGAAATAGGGATCGATTCGCAGGCCCGTCCGGCTCGAAACCAGCGAATCATGGCCTCGCTCGCTGAGCTCGGCGCAACGCGGCGCCGTCCGCCGGTCCTGCCAGACGATGGCGCGGTGGATCGCCTGCCCGGTCCTGCGGTCCCAGATCAGCGTCGTCTCGCGCTGGTTGGTGATGCCGATCGCGGCAATGTCCGCGGCTGAGAGCCCGCCCTTGCTGACGGCCTCGCGGCAGGTCGCCAGAACGCTTTCCCACAGATCCTCGGGCTCATGCTCGACCCAGCCCGAGGCCGGAAAATGCTGTGGGAACTCGCGCTGCGCCGATGCCACAGCCCTGAGCGCACCATCGAACAAAATCGCGCGCGACGAGGTCGTCCCCTGATCGATCGCGAGAATATAGCGTGCTCCGGCCATGGCAGCAGTGGTCCTTCCCAGTGGCGGCCCGTCCGATCCGGGCTTGCCCCGAACTTGGCCGAAGCGTGTCGCCGCAGGCAAGCACTCCACCGACAAATGAACAGCGCACAGGTTCCGCTTGGCATCTTCATCAGGCTCTTGTTACGCTTCACCCGAAGCAAGCGGCCGGAGCGTGCAAACCGCGGCCGACGAGGGGTCAAAACACGGTGACGGTCGAGGACCGCCAGGATCGGGATATCGCGCTCGCGGTATCCCCAGGGGTTGATGGCGCCGATCCGCGCCCGATCGGCTCGTCTCCCCTCGGCCCTGCCCCCGTCACGCAAACCTATTACGCGCCCTCGCGCCATCCGGTCGCGACCTATGCCGCGCTCGATCTCGGCACCAATAATTGCCGGCTGCTGATCGCCCGCCCGGCCCAACATGGCTTTCGCGTCGTCGATGCCTTTTCCCGCATCGTTCGCMTGGGCGAAGGGCTTACAGCGAGMGGGCGGCTTGCCGATGCGGCGATGGACCGGGCGGTCGAAGCCCTGAAGATCTGCAAGAGCAAAATGACCCATCGCGGCGTCAGCCGCGCGCGCCTGGTCACGACCGAGGCCTGCCGGGCCGCCACCAACGGGCTCGACTTCGTCCGCCGGGTCGCTGCGGAAGCCGATCTCGAGCTTGAGATCGTCGACCAGCGGACCGAGGCGTCCCTGGCCGTCACCGGTTGCGCTGCGCTGGCCCATCCCACGGCGGAAGGCGTGATCGTCTTCGATATCGGCGGCGGCTCGACCGAGATCGTCTGGATGGGCGGGCGCTCGCAGGCGCGCGACCCGGCGGGTCGCATCCGCGAATGGGCCTCGCTGCCGATGGGCGTCGTCTCTGTCGCCGAGCGCTATGGCGGCGTCGATGTCGGGCGTGAAAAATTCGAGCGCATGGTCGATGATTGCAGCGCTGCCTTGAAGCCATTCGCGACGCGCGCTGCGGCGGCAAAGGACGCCGCCGGTTTCCATCTGCTTGGCACGTCGGGCACCGTCACCACCGTCGCCGGCATCCATCTCGGCCTGCCGCGCTATGACCGGCGTCTGGTCGACGGGCTGTGGATGGACGAGACGGATATCCTCGCCGTCATCGACCGGCTGGTCGATATGGACTATGCCGCCCGCTCGGCCAATGCCTGCATCGGCCGCGAGCGGGCCGATCTCGTGCTTGCCGGCTGTGCGATCTTCGAGGCGATCAGGCGCGCCTTCCCGAGCCGGAAAGTGCGCATCGCCGACCGCGGCCTGCGCGAGGGCATCCTGCTCCGGATGATGCATGAAGATCGCGCCTGGTGGCGCCGCAGGCAGGCATGACGTAAGTCCACGGGAAGGAAGCCCCGTAGCCATGAGCACCACCAAGAGATGAGCACCACCCAGCAATGAGCACCACCAAAGGCGGCACCGGCGCCCGCGATATGCGGGTCAAGGTGAAGAAGGCCGGCAAGCTCAAGCATTCCTCGCAGCTCTGGCTCGAACGCCAGCTCAACGACCCCTATGTCAAGCGGGCGAAGGAGCGCGGTTTTCGTTCGCGCGCGGCGTTCAAGCTCGAGGAGATGGACGACCGCTACAAGTTCCTGAAGACCGGCCAGAAGCTGATCGACCTCGGCTGCGCGCCAGGCGGCTGGTGCCAGGTCGCGGCGCAGCGCATCGGGCTCGAGCGGGGCAAGGGCGCGATCGTCGGCATCGACCTGCTGCACGTCGATCCGATCCCCGGCGTCGATCTCATCGAGATGGATTTCATGGCCGACGAGGCCCCTGCCCTGCTGACCGAGCGGCTCGGCGGCCGGGCCGATGGCGTGATGTCGGACATGGCGGCCAACACCACCGGCCACAAGAAGACCGACCATCTCAAGATCATCGCGCTGGCCGAGGCCGCGCTGGAATTCGCCTATTCGATTCTGGCTCCCGGCGGCTTCTTCCTGGCAAAGCTGTTCCAGGGCGGCGAAAGCGCCGAGCTGCTCGCCATGCTCAAGCGCGACTTCACCACCGTGCGCAACGTCAAGCCGGCAGCGAGCCGGGCGGATTCCTCGGAACTCTACGTGCTGGCGACCGGCTATCGTCGCAAGGAACAGCCGGCAGCGGACACAGAGGGCTGATCTGCCTTCCGAACGCGCCAGGGGGAGGTCTAGACGGCGCCCCCTGCTTACCCCCTCGCCTGAGCGCTGGAGTTGCCGGCCAGCCCTTCAGTCCAGCGGCTTCTGATCCTCGATTGCCTGGGCCGTTGCCTTGCGCGCGCTGAGCGGTGCGTGACCGGAAACCTCGGCGCCGGCATCGGGGGCAAGCCGCGTCATCCAGAGGGCCGACGAGGCCGAAATCAGCCCGACCAGCACGAAGGCCGGCCAGAAATCATGCGCACCCAGCGCCTTGCCGCCGTTCAGCATGTTCGCCGCCTCCAGTGCGAATGCGCCGATCGTGATCCCGAGGCTGAGCGACAATTGCTGCGCCACGCTGGAGAGGCTGGTMGCGCTCGACATGTCCCGGTTCGAGACATCGGCATAGTTCAGCGCATTGATGCCGGTGAATTGCAGCGAGCGGAAGCACCCACCGATCAGCAGCACGCTGAGCATCAGCCATTGCGGTGTCGTCGGCGTGAACAGCCCGGATGCTGACAGGAAGGCCGATCCGATCAGCGCATTGAAGATCAGGACATGGCGGAAGCCGAACCGCGCCAGGATCGTCTTGGCCAGCGTCTTCATGATCATGGCGCCGGCGGCGGACGCAAACGTGATCAGGCCGGAATGCAGCGCGTCATAGCCAAAGCCGAGCTGAAGCATCAGCGGCAGCAGGAAGGGGATCGCCCCGATGCCGACCCGGAAGATCGAGCCGCCGAGCACGCCGATCCGGTAGGTCGGGATCTTGAAGAGCGAGAGATTCAGGACCGGATAGGCCGTTCGGCGCGCATGCCAGAGATAGGTCATCAGCGAGGCCAGGCCCGCGATCACGAAGCCGATCGAGGCTTCGATCGGCACCAGATGCCGGCCGCCGGTCGCAAGCCCCAGCATCAGCGCCGCGAAGCCGAAGGCCGACAGCATGAAGCCCCGGAGATCGAGCGGCGCAACGTCCTCCTCGCGGACATCCTCGAAGAAGCGGCTCGCCAGAACGATGCCGATCAGCCCGATCGGGATATTGATGAAGAAGATCCAGCGCCAGTCGAAATAGGTGGTGATGAAGCCACCCAGCGGCGGCCCGACCACCGGCCCGACCAGGGCCGGCACGGTCAGATAGGCCAGCGCACTGACGAGCTGCGATTTCTCGACGCTGCGCAGGATCACCAGCCGACCGACGGGCACCATCATGGCACCGCCCATGCCCTGAACGAAGCGCGCGCCGACGAAAGCCCCGAGCGAATTCGAGATCGCACACAGGATCGAGCCAAGCATGAAGACGCCGAGCGCCGTGCGGAAAATCGTGCGGGCGCCGTAGCGATCGGCCATCCAGCCCGAGATCGGGATGAAAACCGCGAGGCTGACGAGATAGGAGGTCAGCGCCAGCTTGAGCGCGATCGGGTCCTCGCCCAGCGATTGCGCGATCACCGGCAGCGAGGTCGCAATCACGGTGGAGTCGGTGTTCTCCATGAACAGCGCGCAGGCGACGATCAGGGGCAGGAGTTTGGCGCGTTGCACGGATAAGGAACCTTGCGGCCCGGAGCCGGGATCGGAGAGTTTTGTTCTTTGCCACGCCGGATGTGGCATGAACACGGCCATTTTGCCTGGATCGCGAAGAGACGCTCTGCGCCTGTCGCATGAGTCGCGTTATCGCAGCGCAGCATAATCCGCCTCAATTTCGGCTGAGGCCACTAGCGGCGATGCCGCACGCATGATATCGGGCCTCGTCAACTCGGTAGCGGGCGCATGTTGTCGCCCACCCTGAAATGCCCCGCATGGGCTTGGAGTTGGCGATGGCAAGCATCAGTGACACCCTCATCCGCGACGGCCTGACCTTCGACGACGTCCTGCTCGAGCCGGGGCCGTCCGAAGTGATGCCGGCCGACGTCAATATCTCGACCAAGCTCACCAAGACGATCTCGCTCAACCTGCCGATCATCGCCTCGGCGATGGACACGGTGACCGAGGCCAGGATGGCGATTGCCATGGCGCAGGCCGGCGGCCTCGGCGTCGTCCACCGCAATCTGGAGGCCGACCAGCAGGCCGCGCAGGTGCGGCTCGTCAAGAAATTCGAATCGGGCATGGTCGCCAACCCGATCACGATCTTCCCGGACGAGACACTGGGCGACGCGCTTGCTCTGATGCGGCACCATTCGATCTCGGGCATCCCCGTGGTCGAGCGCGGCCCGCAGGGACACAAGGGCAAGCTCGTCGGCATCCTGACCAACCGCGATGTCCGCTTCGCCGACCGCCCCGAGCAGCCCGTCGCCGAGATCATGACCAAGGATCGCCTGATCACRGTGCGCGAAGGCGTGACCCAGGAGGAGGCACGCCGCCTGCTCCACCAGTTCCGCATCGAGAAGCTGCTGGTCGTCGATGATCATTTCCGCTGCATCGGCCTGATCACCGTCAAGGACATGGAGAAGCAGGTCGCCCACCCGCATGCCGCCAAGGACGCGCAGGGTCGTCTCCTGGTTGCAGCGGCGACTACGACCGGCGATCTCGGCTTCGAGCGCTCCGAGCKGCTGATCGACGCCGGTGTCGACATCATCGTCGTCGACACCGCCCATGGCCATTCCGCCAAGGTGCTGGAAGCGGTCACCCGGGTGAAGAAACTCTCCAATACCGTTCAGATCATTGCCGGCAACGTTGCCACCGCGTCCGGTGCGCAGGCTCTCATCGATGCCGGCGCCGACGCGATCAAGGTCGGCATCGGGCCGGGCTCGATCTGCACCACCCGCATCGTCGCGGGCGTCGGCGTGCCGCAGCTCACCGCGGTGATGGACGCAGCCTCGGCGGCGAGCAAGGCGGGCATTCCGGTCATCGCCGATGGCGGCATCAAATATTCCGGCGACCTCGCCAAGGCGCTGGCCGCCGGCGCCTCCTGCGCCATGGTCGGCTCGCTGCTTGCCGGCACAGACGAAACGCCGGGCGAAACCTTCCTCTACCAGGGGCGCTCCTACAAATCCTATCGCGGCATGGGCTCGGTCGGCGCGATGGCGCGCGGCTCGGCCGACCGCTACTTCCAGCAGGACATCAAGGATGCCCTGAAGCTGGTGCCGGAAGGCATCGAGGGTCAGGTCGCCTATAAGGGGCCGGTCTCCGGCGTGCTGCACCAGCTCGCGGGCGGCTTGCGGGCTGCGATGGGCTATGTCGGCGGGCGCGATCTTGCCGACTACCAGTCCAAGGCCCGGTTTATCCGCATCACCAGTGCCGGCCTGCGCGAGAGCCATGTCCACGATGTCACCATCGTGCGCGAAAGCCCGAACTACCCGACGCGATCCTGAGGCCCAGGCCTCGCCGATACCATCGTGACGCCGATTGGCCCTCATACCGCGAAATTGCCCCAAGAGCATGCTGCGAAAAAGTGGCAACGGTTTTCGCACTGAGCATGCTCTAAACTATGAGAATCGATCACGTTTTCTGCGTTTGGACGATTTCGTCCAAACGCAGCGTGATCTGCCGGCAACCTCCCGGGGTGAGGGTTTTCCTTTGCATGAACAGCGAGAGGCGAGCCGCCCATGACGATCCAATTGGTCTACCCCGCCCTGGCTCAGATCCTGTGGACCTTCGTCGTGCTCGGCATCCTGTTCCAGCGCCGTCGTGTCGCCTTCCGGAACAAGGAGGTCGGGATGGCCGATATCGCGGTCTCGACCGAGCGCTATCCGGAGCGTGCCCGCCTCGCCGCTGCGAACTATGCCAATCAGTTCGAGACGCCGGTCATTTTCTTCGCGCTGATCATGCTCGCCATGGAGGTCGGCGCGACCGGCACGGTGATTGTTGCCCTTGCCTGGGCCTTCGTGCTGACGCGCATCGTGCACACCTTGATCCATACCGGGTCCAACCGGGTCCCAGTGCGCGCGGCTGTGTTTGCTCTGGGTGTCGCCTGCCTGTTCTGCATGACGGTCGGCATTGTCGTTACGGTACTTTGACATGCTCGTGCGGCGTGCAATGATCGCAGACGCACGTCCGCAAGATATACTCTGTCACATCCTCGCTACATCGTGAGACAAACGCTGTTTCGCGCTTGCGCCCAAAACCACCTGCCGGCATGCTAAATGCTTGCGGCTAGGACGGTTTAGGGACGACCGTTCCAAATGGTACAGAGTCTGTCCCGCTCTGGCGCAAGGTTTCGCATGGCTGTCTTGTCTTTCGGGCGCGTTGTTGTCGTGGCCGCCGTCGGCGCGGTCGCAGCTGGCGCGGGTCTCCATTATTCCGGCCGATCAGTCCCTCCTCCGCTCGATCGCATTCCCTACGGAAAGATCATCCCGCCCTATGCCCAGCCGGCCCAGCAGGCCGCGGCCCCATCATCACGCGCTTCGGGACAACAACGCCCACCCGTGACGATCGTCACGGCCAAGGCTGAACGCCGGCCGATGCCGGTCAGGCTCGACGCGATCGGCACCGTGCAGGCACTCTCGAGCGTTGCGGTGCGCTCGCGCGTCGATACGCAGATCATAGAGGTCGGCTTCCCCGATGGCGGCTATGTGAAGAAGGGCGACATGCTCTTCCGCCTCGACTCCCGCCTCGCGGAAGCGCTGCTGAAACAGGCCGAAGCGGGTGTTGCCCGCGACAAGGCCTCGCTCGCCTCCGCCGAAGCCGATCTGCGCCGGGCGGAAGAACTCGCCAAGCGCGATTTCGCCACCGACCAGCGTCTCGACACCGCCCGCACCCAGGTCGCGACGCTCAAGGCCAGCGTCCGTGGCGGTGAGGCAGCGGTCGACGCCCTCAAGGTCCAGCTGACCTATTACACCATCACCGCCCCGGTTTCGGGCCGGATTGGCGTAGCCGGCCTCAAGGAAGGCAATATCGCCAAGACCGGCGACAATTCGACCACGCTGGTGACGATCAACCAGATCGATCCGATCTATGTCAGCTTCGCCCTGCCGCAGCGCCAGCTGTCCAGCATCCGCGAAGCGATGAATGCCGGCACGGCCGTGGCGGTTGCCACGCAGCAGGGTGCGAGCCGCGGCGTCGAGGGCAAGATCGCGGTCATCGACAATCTCGTCGATGCGACGACCGGCACGATCCAGATGCGCGCGATCTTCAACAATCCTGACGAGACCCTGTGGCCCGGCGCCCTCTGCCAGGTCCGCCTGACCCTGCGTGTCGAGCCCGATGCGCTGACCGTGCCCCGCGAAGCCGTCCAGAACGGCCAGAACGGCACCTTCGTCTTCGTGATCGAGGACGGCGTCGCCCGCGCCCGCCCGGTCACCGTCGACCGCACCATCGATGACCGCGTCGTACTTGCGTCGGGCCTGAAGGGCGACGAGACGGTCGTCATCGACGGCCAGCTCCTGCTGACCGATGGCGCCCGCGCGGTCGAGCGCAACCGGGGCGGCCAGAGGCCGCCGCCCAACCAGACCTCGCAGCGCGGGAGTGCTGGCTGATGAACCTCCCGGAGGCCTGCATCCGTCGTCCGGTGATGACGACACTCCTGATGGCAACCTTTCTGATCTTCGGGTTGTTCGCCTTCAAACAGCTTCCGGTCGCGGCATTGCCGCGGGTCGATTTCCCGACGATCAATGTCAGCGCCCGCCTGCCGGGCGCGAGCCCCGAATCGATGGCCTCCTCGGTCGCCGCACCGCTGGAGCGCGAATTCGCCTCGATCTCGGGCATCACCTCGATGTCCTCGGTCTCGCAGCTCGGCGCGACCTCGATCACGCTGCAATTCGACCTCAACCGCAATATCGACGGCGCAGCGCTCGACGTGCAGGCCGCGCTGAGTGCCACCGCTCGTCGGCTGCCGCCGGAGCTGCCCTCGCCACCCAGCTTCAGGAAGGTCAATCCGGCCGACCAGCCGGTGCTGTTCATGGTGCTGACCTCGGCGACGAAACCGCTCTACGAAGTCCATGAATTCGGCGAGAACATCCTGCAGCAGCAGATCTCGCAATTGCCTGGCGTCGCGCAGGTCAACATCTTCGGCGCGCAGAAATACGCCGTGCGCGTACAGGTCAATCCCGACGCCGTCTCGGCTCGCGGCCTGGCACTGAGCGATGTCCGCAATGCGATCGCCGCCGCCAACTCCAATTCCCCGGTCGGCACGCTCAATGGCGAGAACCAGCGCCTGACGCTCGGCGCCACGGGCCAGATGGAGCGCGCCGCCGAGTACGGCAACCTCATCATCTCGCAGAAGAACGGCGTGCCGATCCGCCTCGAGGACGTGGCACAGGTCTACGACTCCGTCGAGAACAACCAGACCGGCAGCTGGTTCAACGGGCAGCGCTCGATCATGCTGGCGGTCTATCGTCAGTCCGACGCCAACACCGTCGAGGTCGTCGACAGCATCAAGTCCAGGCTCGAGGCCTATCGCGAGCAACTTCCAGCCGCGATGGAACTCAATGTCCTGAACGACCGCTCGATCCCGATCCGGGAGGCGGTGGAGGATGTCGAGGTCTCGCTGATGATCGCGATCGCGCTCGTGATCATGGTGATCTTCCTGTTCCTGAAGAGCCTGGCCGCGACGCTGATTCCGACGCTCGCCCTGCCGATTTCGCTGGTCGGTACCTTCGCGATCATGCACGCGCTCGGCTATTCGCTCGACAACATCTCGCTGCTCGCACTGACGCTCGCGGTCGGCTTCGTCGTCGATGACGCCATCGTCATGCTGGAAAACATCATCCGGCATATCGAGATGGGCAAGAAACCGTTCCAGGCGGCCCTCGACGGCTCGCGCGAGATCGGCTTCACCATTCTCTCGATCACCATTTCGCTCGTTGCCGTCTTCATTCCCGTCTTCTTCATGGGCGGGGTCGTCGGCAAGGTTTTCACGGAGTTTGCCGGCACGATCGCGGCCGCGATCATCGTCTCGGGCTTCGTCTCCCTGACCCTCACCCCGATGCTCTGCGCCCGTTTCCTCAAGGCGCATGATCACCACAAGAAGCCGAACCTGATCGAGCGCGTCTTCGAGGCCGGCTTCCAGGGGATGCTGGGCGCCTACCGCTGGACCCTGGATTGCGTGCTGAAGGCGCGCATCCTGATGCTGATCTTCACGCTGGCGACGGTCTATATCTCGGCGCAGATGTATATCGACATCCCGAAGGGCTTCTTCCCGACCGAGGATACCGGCCTCCTGCGCGCATCGACCGAAGGCCCGCCCGACACGTCATTCGAGGCGATGGCGGCGCGCCAGATCCGCATCGCCGAAATCGTCAAGGCCGATCCGGCAGTCGATTATCTGACGTCGAATATMGGCGGCTTCAACGCCACCAATAACGGCTTCATGTTCATCGCGCTCAAGCCCAAGGATCAGCGCGAGAAGGCCGAGGTGGTGATCTCGCGGTTGAGGCGCGCGACCGGCGACGTGCCGGGTATCACTGCGGTGTTCCAGCAGGTGCAGAACATCAACCTCAACGCCGGCCGGTCGTCACGCGCGCAGTACCTCTATTCGCTGCAAGGACCGGACCTGAATGCGCTCTTCGCCTATGCTCCGCTGATGCAGCAGCGGCTCGCGCGGCTTCCGCAGCTGCGCGATGCCAATATCGATCTGCAGTTGCGCAACCCGCAGCTCTCGATCGACATCGACCGCGAACGCGCCGCGAGCCTGGGCATTTCCAGTGACCAGATCCGGCAGGCACTGGGCAACGCTTTCGGCTCGCGCCAGATCGCGACGATATTCACCCCCTCGACCGATTATCAGGTCATCATGGAGGCCAATCGCGCCTATCAGCAGGATCCCGCTGTGCTCTCGCGGTTGCTGCTCAAGGCTGCGAACGGCCTGAACGTGCCGTTGGAAACGGTGGCGACGATCAAGCCCAGCGTCGGCCCGCTCGCGGTGAACCGCATTTCGCAGCAGCCGGCGGTGACAATCTCGTTCAACACGGCGCCGGGCATCTCGCTTGGCGACGCCGTCAACGCCATCCGCGCGGCCGAGCGCGACGTCAATCTGCCGGCCTCGATCGTGACGAGCTTCGCCGGTTCCGCCCAGCTGTTCCAGGATGCGCTGAAGGGGCAAGGCCTGCTGATCTTCGCCGCAATCCTGGTGATCTACATCATCCTCGGCATTCTCTACGAGAGCTTCATCCACCCGATCACCATCCTCTCCGGCCTCCCCTCTGCCGGCCTCGGAGCGCTGCTCGCCCTGCAGTATTTCAACATGGACCTGTCGGTGATCGCGATCATCGGCATCCTGATGCTGGTCGGCATCGTCAAGAAGAACGCGATCATGATGGTCGATTTCGCGATCGAGCGTCGTAAACAGGGGGACGACGCGTTGACCGCCATCCGCGAGGCGGCGCTTGTCCGCTTCCGTCCGATCATGATGACGAGCTTTGCCGCGATCTTCGGCGTGCTTCCCATCGCACTCGGCGCGGGCGCCGGCGCCGAGCTCCGGCAGCCGCTCGGCATCGCCGTGGTCGGCGGATTGATCGTCTCGCAGCTGCTGACGCTCTACATCACGCCGGTGATCTATTTCTACCTCGACAAGGTCGACACCTGGCTCTCCGGCCGCAGTCGCGGCGAGCGCGAGAGCGTGCCCAGCTCCGCTGTGCCCGTAGCCATCCCGCAGGCGGTGCGCGGCCCGGACCTCTGAGGGCGGTCAAAGCCTCCCTCTCAATCGTTCCTGCGCCACGAACTTCGCATCTCCTGCAGTTCGTGGCGTATTTCTGCAGAATGCATCAAAGGCAACCTTGTGCCTTAAAGCGGAGAGAACGGCGGCTTGCATAACGCTGGGTGAGTGATCCCTGCCATAAGCAAAGTCGTCGATGTTCCGCATAAGAAATGCCGTGCCGCTGTCGGGCCATACTCCGCCCGGAATCCATCCGTCTCCTTCCCGAAGGGCCGCTCTGACGCGGTATGCAGCCATGGTGCTGCTCGGATTGGTTCTCGGAGCGAGCGGCACGGCGCTGACCGTCACCCTCGTTCGGGCTGGTGATGACGCCGGCGTTCGTGCCTTCCATCTTCAGGAAGCAGCGAGACGTGCGCCCAGTGCCGCGGCCTTGACCTATGCTCCGGTCAGTTCAGGCTGGAGGCTGCCGCTCTTCGGCTCATACCCGGATGGCCGGATCGAACATCCCCCCGTCCTGCGCGAACGCGGCAAGCCGCGCGATGGAGCGACCGTAAGCACTCTCCGTGCAACGGCCCGTTACGATACCGGATCAGGCGCCTCCCGCACCATTTGCGTACGGATGTGCGACGGCTATCACATGCCGCTTGGCCATTTGCGATCGCAAGCTGACTGGCCGGCGCATGAGGCCCTTTGCACGGCGATGAATCCCGGCATCCCGGTCAAGGTCTTCCGCGTTCCTGCCGGCGCCGCGGATATCGACGGCGCCGTGGCCTCCGACGGCAGGACCTATGGCTCCCTGCCCGTTGCCTATGGTCACGAGACATCGTCCGACCCGGGCTGCAGGCCCACCGTCCCGTCTGCCGGTGATCGCCGTGTCTCTCTTCTGCGGGATTTCACCCTGCGCCCAGGCGACTCGGTGGTGCTTGATGGCAAGGTGACAACCTTTGAGGGCTCTTCCACCTGGCCTTACAACCCGAGGAATTTCCGCGATTTTCGGTCGTCGAACGAACTCAACGCCAATCAACGCCGGATGATCGACGACACGGTCGGCGTTTCCAGCCGTGAAGGCCAGATGCTGGCCCTGCGTCGCGACATGACGGTGCGGGAGGCGAAGATCGGTGATGCCACCACGATCGAGCTGCGCGGCCGTTTCGAGAGCGGCTCAGGTGAAACCGCAACCGCCTCGAACATGCAGCGCATCGTCATTTCGCCGGAAAGCTGAACCCCTCTCCAGGCATTTTGGCCGGGCACGCTGCGTTAAGCATCGCGCCCGTTTTGCATGCGCGAACGCCGACGGGCCGTTGATGATTAACGAAAAGTAAACTACACCCCAAGGGCGGCGGACGAAGAACAAGCGCGAGTGGAGTAGACGCGATGTTTCGTGTCCGTGAGATCCCCGACCGGGAAGACCCACCATTAGGCAGCCCTGTCCCCGTCGTTGCGCTGGAGCGTAATGCTCACGGCAAGAAACGAACGGGCCGCTTCGCGGCGATGACTGCGCTTGGCCTTGTGCTCGGAGCGGGTGGCGCGATCGGCACGATCTCGCTCGTCCAGGCTGGCGACGATGCCGGCGTCCGCGACTTTCAGCTCCAGGAAGCGGCGAACCGCCGTGCTATGCGCGCCCCGCAAGCCGGCGCCTATCATGCCCCCATCGCCTATGCGCCCGCGCGTGGCATCTGGAACCTGCCCCTGACGCGCAGCGTACCGAACGGGCGCATCGCGCACCCGCCCGTGGTCTTGAACCCTTTCAGGACGGTCGAACCTCCGCGTCAGGCGGCCCGGCGCCCCACGACGCAGCACAGCGTTGCACGCCTCGATACCGTCTCCGGCAGTGGACATGGCGCGCGCACCATCTGCGTGCGGCTCTGCGACGGCTTTCATGCGCCGATCGGCAATCTGAATGCCCAGTCTGACCTAACGGCACACGACGCCCTCTGCCGGGCGATGAACCCCGGCGTCCCGGTCAAGGTCTTCCGCGTTCCCGCCGGTGCCAGCACGATCGACGGCGCCGTTTCGGCAGATGGCAAGACCTATGGCTCGCTCCCCGTTGCCTATGGCCACGAGAAATCCTCTGATCCAGCCTGCCGGCCGGCGATTGTCTCCAGCGGCGAGCGCCGCGTCTCGCTGTTGCGCGATATCACGCTTCGTCCCGGCGACAGCGTCGTTCTGGACGGCAAGGTCACGACCTTCACGGGCTCGTCGCAGTGGCCCTATAGCCGGCGCGATTTCGTCGATTTCAGATCGGCGCGGGAGCTCAGCGCCGGCGATCGGCGCGGCATCGACGAGCGGGTCGGCATTTCACGCGTCGAAGCGCAGATGCAGGCGCTGCGCCGCAAGCTGCGCACGCGCGAAGCCTCGCTCCGTGACGAGACCGTGATGAGCGATGCAATCGAATTGCGCGGCTCGATCGATCCGCCAACGCGCGGGCCGGTCCGCGTGATCGCCGGGCCGGCGTTCCGGCTTTTGCCTTAGTTCCAACAGGCCTGCCGGCCGACTTTCGGCGGCCCGATGTCAGTCTTGGACGCTGGTTCGGAGGCGCATCTTCTTTGAATTAATCTAAAGAGGGTGCAACTTAGAAAACCTATAAGCGATTGATCTATAACGCTTTTCAATTGACCGCCCTAGCGTCAGGCACTACCGCTCCAGCACCACGAACGTGCAGAGGGCATCTACGCCCGAAGGAGCGAACCATGATCGACAAAACTCGCCTGTGCCTCATCGCCCTGGCGTCCTGCCTGCTCGCTACCCCGGTCCTGGCCCAGAGCGTCAATCTCTACACGACGCGCGAGCCGGCCCTGCTCAATCCCGTCGTCGAGGCCTTCACCAAGGACACCGGCATCAAGGTCAACACGGTGTTCCTGAAGGACGGACTCGAGGAGCGCATCAAGGCCGAGGGCGCAAACAGCCCGGCCGATGTCATGATCATGGTCGACGCCGCGCAGATGATCTCGGCCGCCAATGCCGGCGTCACCCAGCCGATCAAGTCGGCGGCTGTCGACAAGATCGTCCCGGCGCAACTGCGCGATCCGCAGGACAACTGGGTCACCCTGACCAAGCGCGCCCGCATCGTCGTCGTCTCGAAGGATCGCGTGCCGCAGGATGCGATCACCTATGAGGACCTCGCCGACCCGAAGTGGAAGGGCAAGTTCTGCATCCGCGGCGGTCAGCACCCCTACAACAACGCTCTCTTTGCCGCCTATCTCGCGCGCAACGGCGCCGAGAAGACCGAGGCGTGGCTCAAGGCACTCAAGGCCAACACCGCGCGCAAGCCCGGCGGCGGCGACCGTGAAGTCGCGCGCGACATCCAGTCCGGGCTCTGCGATATCGCAGTGATCAACACCTACTATATCGGCCTGATGAGCACTGCTGCGAACGAGCAGAAGGGCTGGTTCGAGGCGATCAAGCCGCTGAAGACCACCTTCGCCAATGGCGGCACCCATGTGAACATCTCGGGCGCCGCCATCGCCAAACACGCCCCCAATCGTGAAAACGCGGTCAAGCTGATCGAGTACATGCTTGGCGACAAGGCGCAGACCATCTATGCCGACGGCAATTTCGAGTTCCCGGTCAACCCGGACGTCAAGGAAAGCGCCGCTGTGAAGCTGCTCGGCAAGGTCAATGTCGACACCACCCCGCTGACCGAGATCGGCAAGAACCGCAAGGCGGCCGCTGACCTCGTCGACAAGGTCGGCTTCGACAATTGAGCCTGTCTCCCACGGMTGGAGAAATGCGACGGTCGCCACGCCTGTGGCGGCCGTCGAGCCGTTTTGTCTGGGCCTCGGTTGCGGGTGCCGGGCTTGTCGCGCTACCAGTTCTCGCGCTCGGCCTGACCGCGCTTTCGTCGGCAGCATCGTCGATCTGGCCGCATCTTGTCGCCAATGTCATTCCCGATGCGCTGGCGAACACCGCCATGCTTCTTGCCGGCGTCGGCCTGCTCTGCAGCCTCATCGGCGTCGGCACGGCCTGGCTCGTCACCCAATATGAGTTTCCCGGCCGTCGCGCCTTCGAATGGCTGCTCGTGCTGCCATTGGCGATCCCGACCTATCTGACGGCCTATATCTACGTCGAGTTCCTGGGCTTCCAGGGGCCGCTGCAAACGGCCTTGCGTGCGGTGACGGGCTATCGCAGCCTGCGTGACTACTGGTTTCCCGATCCGCGCAATCTGGCGGGCGCGATCTTCGTCATGGGGATCGTGCTCTACCCTTACGTCTATCTCAGCGTCCGGGCGCTGTTCGGCCTGCAGAGCGCGACGATCGTCGAGTCGGCGCGGACGCTCGGAGCTGCGCACGGCACCTTGTTCTGGCGGATTGGCTTGCCCATGGCGCGCCCGGCGCTCGTTGCAGGGTTGACCCTGGCACTGCTCGAAACACTCAACGATATCGGCGCGACCGAATATCTCGGGGTCCGCTCCCTGACCCTGTCGATCTACACGACCTGGCTCAATCGCGGCTCTCTGGCGGGCGCAGCCCAGATCTCCTGCGTGATGCTTCTCCTCGTGGTCGCCCTGATCGCAACCGAGGCGAGACTGCGCGGCGCGCGCCGCTTCACGCTCTCGGTGCGCCAGCCCCGCGCCGTCGGCCGCCGGCTCCTGTCCGGGCGCATTGCGCTCGCAGCCAGCGCCGCCTGCGCCCTGCCCCTGCTGCTTGGCGCGCTTCTGCCGATGGGCTTTCTCCTCCAGGAGGTCCTGACGCGCGGCCTGCTGCATCAGTTCGACATGGCCCTGCTGCGCAATCTCCTGAATGCCCTGCTGCTGTCGGCTGGCGCCGCGCTGATCGTGGTGACGCTTGGCCTTTGCATCGTGGCTGCAGGCCGGCTCGGCCGCGAAACCTGGCTGCCGGCGTTCGCGCGCATCGCCTCGCTTGGCTATGCGCTGCCCGGCACGGTGCTCGCGCTTGGACTGCTCGTCCCGCTTGCCGCCTTCGACAATCTCGTCGCCGACACCGTCTCCGCATTGTTCGGCGTCAGTCCTGGTCTCATCCTGATCGGCTCGGGTGCCGCTCTCGTGATTGCCTATGTCGTACGCTTCCTGTCGATCGCGATCTCCGGCATCCAGAGCGGTCTCGCCCGGATCTCGCCGAGGATCGACGATGCCGCGCGCGCCCTCGGCTCAAGCTCGGGCGAGGTGTTGCGGCAGGTGCATTGGCCGCTCGCTCGCCCTGCCATCGCTGCGGCCGCCTTGCTCGTATTCGTCGACTGTCTGAAGGAGCTGCCCGCGACGCTGCTGCTGCGACCGCTGAACRTCGACACGCTCGCAACCATCGTCTACGGACATGCCTCACGCGGCATGTTCGAAGACGGAGCGCTGGCCGCGTTGCTGATCGTGATCGCCGGCCTCTATCCCGCCATCATTCTGGCACGAGCCGGTGGCACGAAGGGGTGACACCGTAAGGCGTTGCGGCTCTCTTTGCCGATCCACAGCTTGTATGCCGGAAATAGGCTCCTCAACTCGACAAGCCGCCCGGCATCGTCATAAACAATTTTAGCTTGACCTCCGGTTCGATTCCGGTTGCAGCCCGGCCGAAGGCCCATGACACGACGCGTTTCCATTCTCGCCTATTCGCTCGCCATCGGCCTGCTGCTTGGCCTGCAATCCTGGGGCGTTGCCGTTGGGCTGGTCGAGCGACATGTCGTTGCCCGCATCGAGGATCGCACCGGCCTCAAGGTGACCAGCCTCGAGCATGCGAGCATCGTCCTTCTGCCTTTGCCGCGGGTCGAGCTCTCGCAAGTCAGCTTCAAGCAACATGACGGCCTGCTCTCCGGCAAGGCGTCGCAGCTCAAGGCCCGCGCCCGCCTGCTGCCGCTTCTGGCAGGGCGCCTCTCCTTCGACCGGATCGATCTGATCTCTCCCCAAATCGATGCCACAGTTTCAGGCAGGGACGATGAGCTCTCGGAATGGCTCGCGCCGCCCCTTGCCTATCTCACCAGCCTCACGAACCAGAGCCGGATCGTGATCATTTCGGGTTCGGTCTTTGCGCGGGCCGAAGGCGCGATCCGCACCATCCTGCGCGATGTCAATCTGATCATCGAGGACCGCGACCCCGAGGAGCCGATCATCGCCTCGGGCTCCGTGACCTGGCGCGGCGTCGCGACCAATCTCAGTGTTGTCTGGCCGGTCGCCGGGGAAAGCGCCAGGCTCTCCTTGTCCGCGACCTCCGAACGGATGAACCTGCGCCTTGACGGCATAAGATCCGGCCTGCGCGAGCCGGTCTTCAATGGGCAATTGAGCCTCTCGACGCCGTCGCTCCCGGAACTGTTCGACTGGTTCGGTGAAACGCCCCGCCTCGCGCCTGCCATCGGACAGCTCAGCATCGCCGCTGAAGCCCAGATCAAGGCCAACGAGATCTCGCTCAGCAACGCAAGCGCCATCTTCGACGGGGACCGCCTCGACGGCGCGATCATGCTCGGCGAAGCCGGCCAACGCTGGTCCCTCTCCGGAACACTCGCCGGCGCGACGCTCGATCTTGGCCGCATGACCAATCGGCTCGGCCTGCCCAAACCCGGCACCGGGCTCGCCAACCCGACGCCGCTCGAATTCGAGGCCTGGACGGCCCATGACATCGACCTGCGCGTCTCGGTGGATGCCGCCCGCCTCGGCGGCGCCCGTCTCAGTGATGTCGCGACCCAGTTGCTCGTCAAGAAGGGCCGCTTCGAGGCCGGGTTGCTTCGCGCGACTGCCTATGGCGGCAGCGTCAAGGGCCGCCTGCTTGCGAGTGCGACCCCGAACACCATCGACGTGAAGCTGCAAGGCAATCTCGACCGGATCAATCTCGGGCAAAGCGCAACCGACCTGCCCGAACTGCCGAGACTGAGCGGGCAAGGCAATCTGCAGTTCGCGCTGGATGGCACGGGCACCACGGCCGAGGCCGTTCTCGCCTCCTTGAACGGAAAGGCGAGCCTCAGTCTGCGTCAAGGCGAGCTTGGCGGCTTTGCTTTCATCGACCTGCTGCGTCGTGCCGAGCGCAATCCTGTGGCGGCCCTGCGGGAATGGCGGCAGGGCAAGACGCCATTCGACAGCGCGAGCGCTACGGCGAATGTCGCCGATGGCATCGCGACAATCACTGATGCCCAGATGACGGGCCCGACCTATCGTCTCACGCTCGCAGGCCAGGCATTCCTGCAGCAAGGCTGGATCGAGATGGCCGGCCAGCTGGCCCAGCAGAGCGGCTCCCTGACGGTGCCCCTCGTCCTGCAGGGCCCGCTCGAAGGTCCATCGCTGGCGCTCAACTCGGAAGCCACCTTGCGTCCTGCCGGCAGCACCCTGCCAAATCTCCTGACGCGCTGACGGTCGCCCGGCTTAGTCAGCCACCACCCGCGCAGATTTGAGCCGCGGCCTGCCCCCGCAGCCTCGCAATTGACCTGTCCACGGACCGGGTGTTTCCTCATCGCAGTCAGCGCGGAAACCACGCCATGCGTGCACCAACGGGATCGATCGTCGGGCTCTGTTCCGCCTCAGCCACCATGTTTGCAATGGGGATGGCGTTCCTCGGCTACTGGGGTGTGCATGAGCCGGTGCCATGGCGGCGGCTCGACATCGTCATCGTCACCCTGGCCTTTGCCGGCTTTGCCTCACTGGRCTCGGTCACCTGGATCGCAACCACACCCGTATCAGCAGATAGTGACGAGAAGGTCGTACCCGCCCGGCGGGCCTTCGCCCTGGGCGTGTTTGCGATCTGGCTGTCTGTTCTTGTCGCGGTCCTGGCGGCATGACGTCGAGAATGTTCGACATCATGCCTCGGTTGTTCCACAGCCCAAGCTTCAGGTCATTTCAAACCTGAAACAAGCCGGCTTCAGCCTTCCTGAGCAGGCTCGTCCGCAGGCGCAGGGCCTTCRTCCTCGGCCTCGTCGTCCCCTGCATCACCGATGCATTCGACCGAGACGACCTTCTCACCGGCTGCGGTGTTGAACACCGTGACACCCTGGGTCGAGCGGCCGGCAATGCGGATGCGGTTGTCCGGTCCCTTGTCGACCGGCACGCGGATCACCTGCCCGCCATCGGTCACGAGCATGATCTGGTCCGTATCGACCGCCGGGAAGGAGGCGATCAGCTTGCCGTTGCGCTCGTTCACCACCATGGCGACGATGCCCTTGCCCCCGCGTCCGGTGACCCGGTACTCGAAGGACGAGGTGCGCTTGCCGTAGCCCTTCTCGGACACCGTCAGGATGAACTGCTCCGCAGCACCCATCTCGGCATATTTCTCCTGGCCGAGTTCGATATCGCTGGCGGCCTCCTCGCCCTCGCTCGCCTGGACCGGCTCGGAGGTGTCGTCGCCTTCGCCATTCAGGGCCTTGCGGGCAGCAGCAGCGCGCTTGAGATAGGCGGCGCGCTCATCCGGCGTCGCATCGAGATGATGCAGGATGGCAAGCGAGATCACCTCGTCGCCATCGGCGAGGTTGATGCCGCGCACGCCGGTCGAGTCGCGCCCCTTGAAAACGCGCACTTCGGGCACGGCGAAGCGGATGCACTGGCCGGCCGCCGTGGTCAGCAGCACGTCGTCATGCTCCGAGCAGATCTGGACGTCGACGATGGAGTCTCCCTCGTCGAGCTTCATCGCGATCTTGCCGTTGCGATTGACCTGCACGAAGTCCGAGAGCTTGTTGCGGCGGACATTGCCCGTCCGGGTCGCGAACATCACGTCGAGCCGCTCCCAGCTCTCCTCATCCTCCGGCAACGGCATCACCGTGGTGATGCGCTCATCCTTCTCCAGCGGCAGCATGTTGTTGAGGAACTTGCCGCGTGCATTCGGCGCCGCCAGCGGCAACCGCCAGACCTTCTCCTTGTAGGCCTGGCCGCGCGAGGAGAAGAAGATGATCGGCGTATGGGTGTCGGCAACGAAGAGCCGGGTGACGAAATCCTCGTCCCTGGTCGACATGCCCGAACGGCCCTTGCCGCCACGCTTCTGCGCCCGATAGGTCGAGAGCGGCACGCGCTTGATGTAACCGGCATGGGACACGGTCACCACCATGTCCTCGCGCGCGATCAGGTCCTCGTCGTCGAGATCCGAACCCCAGTCCTGGATCACCGTGCGACGCGGCGTGGCGAAGGCAGCCTTCACCTCGGTGAGCTCGGTCTTGATGATCGACTGGATACGGGCGCGTGAGCGCAGGATCTCGAGATAATCCGCGATCTCGGTTGCGAGCTTGGCGAGTTCTTCGCCGATCTCGTCGCGGCCGAGGGCGGTCAGGCGAGCAAGGCGCAATTCGAGGATCGCCTTGGCCTGCGCATCGGACAGGCGATAGGTGCCGTCCGGGTTGAGCGGATGACGCGGATCGTCGACCAGTGCGATCAGCGGCGCGATATCCTCGGCCGGCCAGTTGCGATCCATCAGCGAGGCGTGCGCAGCCGCCGGGGTCGGCGCGGTGCGGATCAGGCGGATGACCTCGTCGATATTGGCGACGGCGGTGGCAAGGCCGCAGAGCACATGGGCGCGTTCGCGMGCCTTGTTGAGCAGGTAGCGCGTGCGCCGGGAGACGACCTCCTCGCGGAACTCGATAAAGGCCGAGATGAAGTCCTTGAGGTTMAACACCTCCGGCCGACCGCCATTGAGCGCGACCATGTTGGCGCCGAACGAAGTCTGCAACGGCGTATAACGGTAGAGCTGGTTCAGCACGACATCGGCCATGGCGTCGCGCTTGACCTCGATGACGACACGCACGCCCTCGCGGCTGGATTCGTCACGCAGATCGGAAATGCCTTCGATCCGCTTCTCGCGAACCAGATCGGCGATCTTCTMGACCATCGAAGCCTTGTTCACCTGGTAGGGAACCTCGGTGACGATGATCGCCTCGCGCTCCTTGCGCAGCTCCTCGATATGCGTCTTGGACCGCATCACGATCGAGCCACGACCGGTGTGATAGGCGGAGTGGATACCGCTCTTGCCCATGATCGAGGCGCCGGTCGGGAAGTCCGGACCAGGTACGATCTCGATCAGGTCGTCGATCGAGAGCTCGGGATCGTCGATAAGCGCGATACAGGCATCGATCACCTCGCCGAGATTATGCGGCGGAATATTGGTCGCCATGCCGACCGCGATGCCGCCCGCGCCGTTGACGAGCAGGTTCGGATAACGCGCCGGCAGAACCCGCGGCTCATGCTCCTTGCCGTCATAGTTCGGCTGGAAATCGACGGTGTCGAGGTCGAGATCCTCGAGCAGCGGCATCGCCGCCTTGTCGAGCCTGGCCTCGGTATAACGATCGGCCGCCGCGGAATCGCCATCCATCGAGCCGAAATTGCCCTGACCGTCGATCAAGGGCAGGCGCAGCGAGAAATCCTGCGCCATGCGGACCAGCGCGTCATAGACCGCCATGTTGCCGTGCGGATGGTACTTACCCATCGTATCGCCGACGATGCGGGCGCATTTGGTATAGGGCCGGTCCGGCAGGTTCTTGTTCTCGTGCATCGAGAACAGGATGCGCCGGTGCACCGGCTTCAGGCCGTCGCGGACGTCGGGAAGAGCGCGGCTGACGATCACGCTCATGGCGTAATCGAGATAGCTCTTCTTCATCTCGTCAGTGATGGCGATCGGCTTGATGTCGCCGCCGAAATGCGCGTCTTCCGGCTGGCCGCCGCGCGTGCCGTTGTCGTCTTCGCTCAAGGGATGAGGTCCCGTTTTCTACGATTTTTCAAGCTTCTGGCTATCCGATTCCGCCCCGCGAAGCCAGCAAAAGACGAATCTCTCCAGAGAAATTAAAACCGTTCCTTGTCAACGCGTTACGAGTCGTTTTTGACTCACTTTCCGAGCCCTCCCACAT
>NZ_JBFTLD010000048.1:0-32756 GCF_056396265.1 Allobosea sp. 05T422_2
CTTCACGCCATCCCAATGCGTGCCCTTGGCGCCCGCCTTGACCTGGTCATCCCAGGACCAGACCGATGGTTCGGATTTGACCAGCCAGTGAGCCATCAGACGTCATCCTCTTTCGTCGGAGCAGGCGGACGCAGCGCGGCCTCGCCCTGTTCGTTCCAGAATCGCACCATCTCGCGTGTCAGCGCGGCATAATCCTGCGGGCCGAGTTCGACCCTGACCTCGCCCTCGCCGAAGGGCAGAATCAGCACGAAGCGGTGGGTGTCGTCGCCGCGCCGCCGTCGATGCTGGATCACCGGTCCGGCCGGCACACGCCCGGCCAACGCCACCGGCATGCTCTCGGCAACCAGCTCCGAGCCGGTGGTCTTCCGTACCTCAGCGACGCCGCGCGCCACCCGCTTGCTCAGATCCGACCAGTCGCCTGCCATTGCTGCCTCTGCTACGTCACTGCGTTACGGCCGGATCTCGACCCGGGTCCCTTGCGCAACGCGAGCCCAGATCCCGCGAATCTCGGCATTGGTGACCGCAATGCAGCCATCCGTCCAGTCGCGGCTGAGGTGCAGCCGGCCCAGCCAGCCAAGCCCGTTGCGAATGCCGTGGATCATGATGTCGCCACCCGGGGCAAAACCTGCGCGCTCGGCGTCCTCACGATCCAGGCGATCAGGATAGGAGATGCGAAGCGCGAGGTGATAGCGGCTGCGCGGGTGCTTGAAATCAATGTCGTAGACGCCTTCCGGAGTCCGGCCGTCGCCCTCCTTCACCTTATCACCGACCGGACTCGAACCCAGCGCCACCGAATAGCGGGCCAGGACGCGGCCATCCCGTTCCAAGGTCAGCTGACGTGCGGCCTTCTCGATGAGGACGCGGGTCGCCTGTTCGTCGGGAGCCGCGAGTTCAGGAACCGTTCGGGCGATCTGCAGGAACTCCAGCCCCAGGGCAAGCACGAGACCTGCACTCACCGCCATGGCCGCGCGTCGCAGAGGCTTTCGCGCCAACTCAGTTCTCCGCCCGGACCGGTCGCGCCAGCAATCCCGTGACCGCTTCGCGAACGCCGATGCGTTCGGCGATAATGGCCGCAACGGCCTCGGCGATGGGCGTCTCGATGCCGCGTGCCTGCGCCATCTCTGCCAGGACCGACGTCGTGAAGGCGCCCTCGGCCAGTTTGCCTCCAGCGGCCTCGGCCGGTGTCTTGCCCTGGCCGAGCGCCAACCCATAGGCGAAATTGCGTGACTGTGCGGACGCGCAGGAGAGCACGACATCGCCCAACCCCGAAAGCCCCATCAACGTTTCCGGCTGCGCACCAAAAGCCTCGCCGAAGCGCCTGAGTTCGGCAAAGCCACGCGCCACCAGCGCGGCACGGGCGCTCTCGCCATAGCCGAGCCCGATCGCGATCCCCGCTGCGATCGCCAGCACGTTCTTCGCGGCTCCGCCGATCTCGACGCCACGGATGTCGACGCCGTGATAGATGCGAAAGGAGGCAGAACTCAGCGCCTCGGCCAGATCCTGCGCCAGATCCGCCTCGCGCGCTGCCAGTGTCAGAGCCGTCGGTAACCCGCGTGCGATATCGGCGGCAAAGCTCGGACCGGACAGGATGGCCGGGACCGCACCGGGCCAAAGCTCGGCGATGATTTGCGTCGTGAACAAGCCGCTCTTCTGCTCGATGCCCTTGGCCGCCGAGATCGTCGGCACGCCATCCGGCAAGGCTTGCGCGAGCGCGGTGCAGACCTGTCGCAGCGCCTGGGTCGGAACCGCGAGGATCAGCGCCTGTGCATCGGCAAGCGCGGCAAGCTCGGCAACCGGCGATACGGCGGCAGGCAACGTCGCGCCGGGCAGGCGCGGCACCTCTCGACGCTCCCGCATGGCCGCGATGGCCTCGGGATCACGGGCCCAGAGCAGCACGTTTCGCCCGGCCCGCGCCGCGGCCAGAGCCAGTGCGGCACCGAAGGAGCCGCCGCCTACGACGCCGATTGTCTCGAAGGCCTTGCTCATCTCGGCGCGCTCACGTCGCTCACGGATCACGCTTTGGCCTTGAACTCGTCCAGCGGCCAGCGTGGCCGGGCAACCGCGCTCATGTCGTCGACAAGCCCGAGCCTCAGCCTCTCAAGCCCAGCCCAAGCGATCATCGCGCCATTGTCGCCGCAAAGCGCGACCGGCGGCGCGACCATCGGCAGGCCGGCCTCGGTCGCAAAGCGGGTCAGTCCGCGCCGGATCGGCTGGTTGGCGGCAACGCCACCGGCGACCACCAAGGCCGTGGGCATGATCCCGGCCCCACGGCAGGCGCGCAGGCCCGCTCGCGTGCGGTCGACCAGCACGTCGACGACCGCTGCCTGGAAGGAGGCGCAGAGATCGGCGACGTCGCGGTCGGAGAGCGGCGCAATGCGTTCGGCCACCAGCCTGACCGCGGTCTTGAGGCCGGAAAGCGAGAAATCGGGATTGGGGCGCCCAGCCATCGGCCGCGGAAACTCGAAGCGTTCGGGATCGCCCTTCTCGGCTTCCCGCTCGACCGAGGGGCCGCCCGGATAGGCCAGACCGAGCATCTTTGCGATCTTGTCAAAAGCCTCGCCGACCGCGTCGTCGATGGTTCCGCCCAGGCGCAGATAATCGCCGACGCCGCGCACCGCCAGGAGCTGCGTATGCCCGCCCGAGACCAGCAGCAGCAGATAGGGAAAGGCAACGTCGTCGGTCAGCCGCGCCGTCAGCGCATGCGCTTCGAGATGGTTCACCGCAATGAAGGGGCGGCCGGTTACCAGCGCGATCGCCTTCGCCGTGGTCAGCCCGACCATGACGCCGCCAACCAGACCCGGCCCGGCAGCAGCAGCGACCGCGTCGATCTCGGAGGGCTTGAGTCCGGCATTCGCGAAGGCGCGAGCGACGATGCGGTCGATGGCCTCGACATGCGCGCGCGCCGCGATCTCCGGCACCACGCCACCATAAGCCGCATGTGCGGCGATCTGACTCAGGATCTCGTTGGACAGGATTTTGGCCTCGCCGGCGCGATCGACGCCAACGATTGCAGCCGCGGTCTCGTCACAAGTCGTCTCTATCCCCAGAACGCGCATGATCGATCGACAAATCTCGGACAGGTTTCGGCCGGAACAGGCCACAAGGAGAGGCGGGCGGAGCTCCGACGGTTTCGCGCCGGGGATTCCCTCGTATAGTGCGCCACGGAGCATAAGGCCAAGAGGCCGTGGAGTTCGCCGGCCAGCGGCCGGCATCAGGAAGACGCAAAGAGAATGAATGAGATCGCAGCTTCGGTTCGCGGACGCCAGGTCGGCCGCTTTGTCATCGGCACGCGCGGCAGCCCCCTGGCGTTGGCGCAGGCCAATGAGTTCGCGCGCCGCCTCGCCGAGGCTCATGGCTGGGCAAAGGACGAGCTGCCGCTCGAAATCATCGTCACGACGGGTGACTCCATTCGCGATCGCCCCCTCTCGGAGGCCGGCGGAAAGGGTCTGTTCACCAAGGAGATCGACCAGGCTCAGATCGAGGGCCGGATCGACTACGCTGTCCACTCCGCCAAGGATCTTCCCACCAAATTGCCCGACGGCCTCACCATCGCTGGCTATCTCCCCCGCGAGGATGTGCGCGACGCGTTGATCGCACGCGGCATTTCCCGCGTTGCGGACCTGCCGCAGGGCGCGGTCGTTGGTTCGGCCTCGCTGCGCCGCCAGGCCATGCTGAGGCGCGCCCGGCCCGATCTCGAGATCGTCCTGCTGCGCGGCAATGTCGCAAGGCGGCTGGAGAAGGTGGCGAGTGGAGAGATCGACGCGACCCTGCTCGCCATCGCCGGGCTGAAGCGGCTCGGGCTCGCCGACAAGGCAAGCGGCATCCTTTCCATCGAGGAATCGCTTCCGGCCGTCGGCCAGGGTGCGATCGCTGTTGCGGTTCGCATCGGTGACACCGCAAGCACGGAAGCTGTCCAGCCGATCCTTTGCCGTGACACCGGCATCGCACTCGCCGCCGAACGTGCCTTCCTGACCGAGCTCGACGGTTCCTGCCGGACACCGATCGCCGGTCATGCCACCGTCGAGGGCGACCGCTTCCATTTGCGCGGGCTGCTGCTCTCGCCCGACGGCAGGGCGATGGCCGAAGATAGCTGCAGCGGTCCCGTCAGCGAGGCCGCGGAACGTGGCGCCGAACTCGGACGCGCCTTGCGCGCCAGGGCTCCGGCGGGGATCTACTCATGAGGCCGGGTGTTCCATGAACGCCAACGACGCGACAGGAGGGCGCATGCGCGTATTCGTGTTCAGACCGCAGGCGGATGCCGAACGCAGCGCTCGCGCGCTCGCCGCCCATGGACATGAGCCGATCGTGGCGCCGCTTTTCGATGTGGTCCGCCTCGCCGAACCGGTACCCAAGGGCACATTCGCGGCGTTGATCCTGACCAGCGGCAATGCTGTGACGGCCCTCGCCGATGCCCCATCCGCCTGGCGGGACCTGCCGGTCTTCACCGTCGGGGCGCGGACGGCCGCGAAGATGCGCGACGCCGGTTTCGAGGATGCCCGCAGTGCCGATGGCGACCGCAACGACCTGATCGCTCTGGTCCAGCGCAACATCCCCACGCCGGCACGCCTGCTTCTGGTCGCTGGCCGGGACCGCCATGACGATATCGCGGAGCGCCTGGGCAAGGCTGGCTACGAGATCGCGAACTGGACGGCCTATGCGGCCGAGGCCAAGCCCAGCCTGCCCGAAGTGGCGGCCGCCAGCCTGCGGGATGGGCGCGCCGAAGCCGCACTTCACTATTCACCACGAGGCGCCCAGACCTTCCTCGCCCTGACACGCGCCTCCGCTCTCAGTGAACAGGCGCTGGAACTGACGCATGTCACGCTTTCGGCGGAGGTTGCGGCCCCCTTGATCGCAGCAGGCGCCAGCACGGTTCTGGTTGCGGAATACCCCGAAGAGGCGGCCCTGCTGGCCGCGCTGGATCAAGTGACCGCTCGCAATCGTCGCGCAGGGGATGTTAGACAGGCCGTGGCCGCGCCGGCCGGCGTCGAGACGGACAAGGATGCGATGAGCGAGCCGCAGACAGCCACGCCGCGCGGACGCCAGCGGCGAACTCCCCCGACCATCGACGGTAGGGTAGAGGCGGCAGTGACCACGACACCAGAAGCTGCTTCGGCAGAGACGGACCAGCCTCCCCCCGCAGCCACGCAACCCAGTGAATTCACACCCGGAATCACATCTCCGGCGCCTGAGCCCGTTGGCTTGGCTCCATCTGAGCCTGCGCCGCCCGTTTCAGGCGAGCCGTCTCCCCCTCCGCGGCTGCCATGGGCTGCTCTGGCCGCCACCGGCCTGATCGGCGGCATCCTTGGGGCGGGTCTCATGACACTGGTCGGTTCCCGCTCGACGCCCGATACCAGCGAACAGCAGATCGCCGAACTGAAGGGGCGCATAGAGACCCTGCAGCGCACGACGACCAATCTGCAAAGTGCTGTCACAAGCCTGCCCCAGCGCGCAGCGCTGGAGGCGCTCGATCGCCGGGTCAGCGCGACATCGGAAGCTGCCGCCACTGCCGCCGCGGAAGCAAAGACCGCCGCAGCACGGCTGGCGGAACTCGCAAACGCTCCCGCCCCGGCCACGGCCGAGAACAGCTCCGCCATCGCCGGGCTGACGCAACGCCTCGGCACCGTCGAGACGCTGGCCAAGTCCGCGGCCTCGCCGAGCCCGCAGGCATTTGCCGCCGCGCGCATCGTGCTCGCCGAACGCATCCAGGGCGCGCTTTCTGCCGGCAGGCCCTTCGCGGCCGATATCGCGGCTCTCGGCAAGGGCGGCGGCTCKGCCGAACAACTGGCCGCGCTCTCCGCCGTCGCCACAACCGGCGCACCGACGCAGGATGCGCTGCTGGCGCAATTCCGGGTTCATCGCGCCATGTTCGATCGCGAAATGACGCCGGCCGCCAAGGATTGGCAGGATCGCCTGCTTGGGCTCGCCAGCAAGGTCGTCACCATTCGCCCGGTCGGAGATACCGGCGCAAACGACCCTGCAACGCTGGTGATCCGCCTGGAGAATGCGCTTGCGCATAACGAATTCGGCAAGGCCGCCGGCCTCTGGGCTCAATTGCCCGAGCCGGCGCGGCGGGACAGTGCCGAGTTCGGCACCAGTTTGCAGAGGCGCGCTGCCGCTGACGCCGCGATCGGCAGGATTGCACAGGATGCGGTTGCCGCGCTCGGCGCGGGTGGCTGACGGAGGATAGCGTTCAATGGTTCGCGTGCTGCTCTATCTCTTTGTCATTGCCTGCCTCGCGGCTGGTGCCGTCTGGCTGGCCGACCGCCCCGGCGAGGTCTCGGTCCTCTGGCAGGGCTACCGCATCGAGACGAGCGTCGCGATCGCGGCAATCGGCGTCATCATCCTGGCCTTCCTCGCCATGCTCGGATGGGCCGCGGTGCGCTTCGTTCTGGGCCTGCCCTCGGCCTTCAGCTTCGCCTCGCGAGCGCGACGTCGGGCCCGCGGCTTCGAGGCCGTCTCCCGTGGCATGGTCGCAATCGGTGCGGGTGATCCAGTGGCTGCCGGCCGCTACGCCGTCGACKCCCGCAAGTTTTCCGGCAACGAGCCGCTGACCCTGCTGCTCGAAGCACAGACGGCCCAGCTCTCGGGTGACAGGGGCCGGGCGGAAGCCGCCTTCAAGGCCATGCTCGACAAGCCGGAAACTCGCGTGCTCGGCCTGCGCGGTCTCTTCGTCGAGGCCCGTCGCCGTGGCGACATGACGGCTGCGCGCGCCTTCGCGGACGACGCCGTGCGGCGCTCCCCCTCGCTTGCCTGGGCCAATGACGCCCTGCTCGATTTCCACACCAGCGCCGGAGACTGGCAAGCAGCGCGCACAGCCGTCGAACGCCGCGCCGCCCTGCGTCTCGCCGAAAAGGCGGATGCCAAGCGCCAGCGCGCTGTGCTGCTGGCGGCGGAAGCCCTCGACGCGAAGGGCAGCGAACCGGAGAAGGCCTTGGCCGCCGCCCTGGAAGCGACAAAACTCGCCCCAGGCCTCACGCCGGCAGCTGCCCTTGCAGGGCGCATGCTCGCCGAGCGCGGCGATATCCGAAAGGCCGCCAAGCTGCTCGAAGCCGCCTGGCGCGAGGTCCCGCATCCCGACATCGCCGCCGCTTATCTCGATGTGCGCCCCGGTGACAGCGCGCAGGACCGGCTCGCACGGGCCGAAACGCTCGTAAGGCTGCGTCCGGCCGATCCGGAAGGCGTGCTGGCTCTGGCCGGCGCGGCGATCCATGCCCGTGATTTCGCCAAGGCCCGCCAGGCGCTGAAGCCGCTGCTGGCCGGCGGTGCGTCCGTCCGCGTCTGCCTGCTCATGGCCGAACTCGAAGAGGCCGAACATGGTTCGGCCGGCCGGGTTCGCGAATGGCTCTCGMGCGCCACGCGCGCGCCGCGTGACGCAGCCTGGGTCGCGGACGGGCTGGTCTCTGACCATTGGCTGCCCGTCTCGCCGATTTCCGGGCGCCTCGATGCCTTCGTCTGGACGGTTCCTCCGGCGACACTCGTCAGCCAGGCGCCGGCGATCGACGATGTGCTGGCCGATCTCGACGATTCCGCACCGCTGCTGGAAGGGCGTGCCGAGACGATGGCACCCGTCGAGACCGCCAAACCGGTGATCGAGCAGGCAACGCTCGTCGCACCCGAGCCGGCGAAAATCGAGCCCGCGAAGCCTGCAGGGGACGAGAAGCCTGCGACCGAGCCTGTCGCCAAGGGTGAACCGGCCGTCGCGGCCAAGCTCCCAACTCCGGTCGCCGAGGCGACAGTGGCTCCTGCGACCTCAGCCTCGGTCCGCGATCATCGCCCCTCCCCGGTGATCTTCCCGGTATCGCACGCACCGGACGACCCGGGCCCCGAAGACGTTCAACCGGCCACGGCCGCCAAGGCAAAGTTCCGCCTCTTCGGCTGACCGGCGAGCGCGCCGGCCAGCGCGCTCGCCTCGTCTGCACGGGCGATCGCGCGAAAAGGGGTGCGGGTCTCCCTCCCGCCCCTTATAGCGGTCTGCATGAACACCGAACCTACTGCCCCACTATCGACCTCCCCGGACAACGCAGAGGGCGTCAGCCTGCATGTCGCTCCGGAGCAGGCAGGAATGCGCCTCGACAAGGCGCTCGCCATGCTTGCCGGCGAAATCTCACGCGCCCGCCTGCAGCAGGTCATCCGGGAGGGTGGTGTGAGCCTCAACGGCGCGATCGCAGGCGATCCGAGCCGGAAGGTCGCCGCCGGCGACGTCCTGACCCTGGTCATGCCTGCGGCCAGGCCGCCCGCGCCCCTGGGCCAATCGATCCCGCTCGAGGTCGTCTATGAGGACGATGCTCTGATCGTGATCAACAAGCCGGCCGGCCTCGTCGTTCATCCCGCGGGGGGACATGAGGACGGTACTTTGGTCAATGCGCTGATCGCTCATTGCGGAGACAGCCTCTCCGGCATTGGTGGCGTCAGGCGACCCGGCATCGTGCATCGGCTCGACAAGGATACCAGCGGGCTTCTCGTCGTGGCCAAGACCGACAAGGCCCATCAGGGGCTTGCCAAGCAGTTTGCCGACCATGGCCGCACCGGGCCGCTGGAGCGCGCCTATCTCGCGCTGGTCTGGGGTACGCCGCGCCGGCCGCATGGCACGATCGAGGCCGCCCTCGAGCGTTCACACCGCAATCGCGAGAAGATGGCGGTCGTTGCCGAAGGCCGCGGCCGCGAGGCAATCACCCACTTCACCGTTCTGGAGCGCTATCCGCCGCTGCTTCGCGGGCAGGAGGAAACCGAAGCCCTGGCCAGCCTGATCGAGTGCAGGCTGGAAACTGGTCGCACGCATCAGATCCGCGTCCATATGAGCCATCTCGGTCATCCCTTGCTGGGCGACCAGCTCTATGGCTCCGGCTACATGACCAAGGCAAGCCGCCTTCCTGACGGCGCACGCGATGCACTGGCCGCCCTCGGCCGGCAGGCACTGCATGCAACGGTACTCGGCTTTGCCCATCCGGTGACGGAGGCGGAAATGTATTTCGAAGCGCCTCCGCCTGCCGATTTTGCAAATCTGCAAGCGGAACTCGCGGCCCTGTGAGCTAATCTGGCCACTTCGCCCACTTTCCGCCAAGCTCCATTGGCATATAATGAGGCTTGGATGCGGATGGCTTAAGGGGCGCCGCATGGGGCCGGGCTCGACGAACCCTCACAGGGTTCGCGCGTTGGTTCAGGCACATCATCCAAAACCTGCGCGAGGGTCGTTCGCGCGGTTGGCTTGCCGCGAAGCGGGAGCCAGGAAAGGAGAAACGAGCATGGCGATTGCATCGCTGCCCGTCATGTCCGCGGAGGGCGGACTTTCACGTTATCTCGAAGAAATTCGCAAGTTCCCGATGCTGGAGCCGAGCGAGGAATACATGCTCGCCAAGAGCTGGCGCGAGCATGGCGACCGCGATGCGGCGCATAAGCTCGTCACCTCGCATCTGCGGCTGGTGGCCAAGATCGCCATGGGCTATCGCGGCTACGGCCTGCCAATCGGCGAAGTCGTGTCCGAAGGCAATGTCGGCCTGATGCAGGCGGTCAAGCGCTTCGAGCCCGACAAGGGCTTCCGTCTTGCAACCTATGCGATGTGGTGGATCAAGGCCTCGATCCAGGAATATATCCTGCGCTCCTGGTCGCTGGTGAAGATGGGCACCACCGCCAACCAGAAGAAGCTGTTCTTCAACCTGCGCAAGGCGAAGAGCAAGATTTCGGCACTTGGCGAGGGCGATCTCAAGCCGGATCAGGTCAAGACGATCGCGACCAAGCTCGGCGTCAACGAGCAGGACGTCATCGACATGAACCGCCGCCTCGGCGGCGATGCGTCGCTGAACACGCCGTTGCGCGAGGATGGCGAGGGCGAATGGCAGGACTGGCTCGTCGACGACAGCGAAAGCCAGGAACGTCGCCTGGCCGACTCCGAGGAAAGCGACAACCGCCACCAGGCGCTGCGCGAAGCACTGACGGTGCTCAATCCGCGCGAACGCCGGATCTTCGAGGCTCGGCGCCTGGCCGATGACCCGATCACGCTAGAGCAACTCTCCGAGGAATTCGGGGTCTCGCGCGAACGCGTCCGGCAGATCGAGGTTCGCGCGTTTGAGAAGGTGCAGGAAGCGGTCAAGAAGGCCTTGACCAGGATCGAAGCACCGCGCGCCGCCCTGCCCGCGAACTGAGACCTGAATTCATCGGCAGCACGATACGAAAAGGGGGCGGTGACGCCCCCTTTTCTGTTCAGTAGAGCGGCGCCAGGGGCTGCAGGGGCAGCCGGAACGGCCCGAGATAGACCCGACCCTCGCGCAGGACGACCGGCGGCAGAGGCGTAAGCCCAGGTGTGCCGCCGCTCGGCTTGCCACCAAGCAGTCCGCCAAGACCAGCGGCAAGACCACCGAGCTTTATGCCGCCAATCCGGTCGATGCCGGCGACACCGGCATCGATCTGACCGGACAGGCGATGCGTCTGGTCGAGCAGCAGACGCCCGCTCGCCTCGAGCCGGGCAGCCCCCTTTGTCATCAGCAGTCGCATCAGTTCGATCTGCCCGCCGGTGGTACGCCAGGCTTCGAGCGCATCGGGATTGAACCCGGCCTTGAACGCCAGCGATTGCGTCAGACTCGCCTGCATCTCGACATCACCAGGTTCAGTGGTTCCGAGCAGCGCATCGAGCGCGGGCAGCACCGAGCCTTTCGCTGTCAGCGCAAGATCCGCCACCTGCTCGGTCGCAAAACGCGCCGGGTTTCGGCGCAGATGCACGTCCAGCTGATTGGCGCGCCAGGTTTCGTCGCTCGCGCCGGGCGCGGTCAATGTCGCATTCGGCTCGACCAGCACCATGGAGAAACGCTCGGGCTCGCGCTCTTTCAACGCCAGGCTGGCCTCGAGCTGACTCCAGCCGAGATCAAGTTTGCGGCCTTCAGGCAGGGCAGCCTGCAGCGGCCCCTTCACCTCCAGGATGACGAGGCCGGGCGTATAGATCTGTCCGACCGCCACACTCGGGCMAGTCTCGACCTTGACCGTATCGCCCCAGCGCGACGAGGTCAGCGTCAACCCCGCGCAGCGGACCTCGATCCGAAAGGGAAAGCCTGCGACGGAGCGATCGCTGCATGTCCACGTTCGGCCCATCTGCGCCTCGCGGGCAACAACGCGGTCAAGCCCCTCGACCACCCGCCCTTTGACGACGAACCAGAAGCCGGACCAGGCCAAGGCCAGCAGCACGAGCAGAGCGAAGGGCGCATAAAGCCAGAAGCGGCCTCGGCGGCGCTCGGAAGGGAGGTCGGTCATGCAGCAGCGATCCATTGCGCGAAAGCGGCCGGATTGTTAGCTCCCGGTCGCAGGAAGCGCCAGACCCGCCATTCTCTCGGCCGATTCGAACGCTTCCTTCGTCAAGCAGCTTCTGACGGCGAAACTGTGGGATAACGATGACAGCGAATGCAGCTTCTGACGATCTGTGGGTCTTCGGCTACGGTTCGTTGATCTGGCGCCCCGGCTTCGCCTTCGAGGAAAGCGTGGCGGCCCGACTCAACGGCTATCATCGCTCGCTCTGCGTCTTCTCGCATGTCCATCGCGGCACCCCGGAACGGCCGGGCCTCGTGCTTGGGCTCGATCGTGGCGGCATTTGCCGAGGGCTCGCCTTCAGGGTGGCGCCCCCCCATGCCGCCGGGACCATCGCGTATCTGCGCGAGCGCGAGCAGGCGACCTCCGTCTATCTCGAACGCCAACTGCCCGTCAGGCTCGAGGACGGCCGCCGTATCCGGGCGCTGGTCTATGTGGCCGACCGCAAACACCTGCAATATGCTGGCCGCCTGCCGGCCGAGGAATTACTCAAACTGGTGCGCCAGGGCCGCGGAAGCTCCGGAGAGAACCCCGACTATGTCCTGCGCACGCATGATCACCTGCGCAAGATGGGCATCTTCGACCCGGTCCTGAGCCATCTGGCTCATGTGCTGGCACCCGGTCTGCCCGAGCCACGCCCGCCGCTCTAAGCCTCACACCTGCGGCATCAGGTCGAGCAATGCAGCCCGGCGACTCAAGCCGTCCTCGGCGAGCAGATGGATATGGATCTCGCTCGCCCCGGCAAGCACGACGGASCGGCGCCAGCGCGTCAGCGCAGCTTCAATCCCGAAGGGACCGCTCTCGCGCGCCGCGATAATCTGCCGGTCCTCGGATACCGCGAGCAGCACGGCATCGCTGAAGCCGAGAGCATGATCGTCCGTGACCGAAAAGACCGAGGCGACATAGCGGCGCCCTGATCGACCACGCCAGGCGGTGAAGCGACGCTCGCCCAACCCTGCGGTGCTGCGCAGCGGCATTTCGCGCGCATCCGCACCGGGTTCGATGCTCCATTCGTCTAGCTTAAGGGCGAGAACAGGCATTTGTTCCTCCTTTGTTCCGAACAAAAAGAGAACAAATTTGAACGCCTGTCAAGCATGGCCCGCCTTGCGGGCGGAATGCGCCACCGGGGCTCGTCTAAGCGAGGGGGTCCTGCCCGATCCTGGCGAGTTCGCCGCGCCCCGTGGCGAGCAGCTTGTCGCTGGCAGTCTCGATGCGATCCTGCAACTGCGCCTGGAAAGCTTCCTTCGACATGCCGGGCAGGATCGGCGGCAGGATCTCGACGCGAATCGTTCCAGGGCGGCGCAGGAATTTGCGGCGCGGCCAGTAGAGCCCCGAGTTGAGCGCGACCGGCACGCAGGGCACGCCGAGCTCGGCATAGAGATGTGCGACGCCGAACTTGTAGGCCGGCGGCGCCCCGGCCKGACGGCGCGTTCCTTCCGGGAAGATCAGGAGCTGGCGGCCGTTCTGGCCAAGCTCGACCTTGGCGCGGCGGGTCACATGCGAGAGAGCCCGTGCCCGCGCGCCACGATTGACCGGAATCATGCGCATCTTCCACAGGCACCAGCCGAAGAACGGGATCCAGGTCAGTTCACGCTTCAGGATGAAGACCGGGTCCTGGAAGATAGTGACGAGCGCAAAGGTCTCCCAGAACGACTGGTGTTTCGCGGCCACCATCATGCCGCCCTGCGGAATATTCTCGAGACCGCTAATCTCATAGCGGGTTCCAGCCGTCACCCGCATGAGCCACAACGCACTGCGCGCCCAGGTCAGGGCGACCCACAGCATATAGCGCCGCGGCAGGACAAGCGCGGGCAACGCCGCGAAAATCAGCCACAGGATCAGGTTCAGATAGAACAGGACGTTGAAAAGGAGCGAGCGCAGCACGAGCATGGCGCGCAAAGAGCGCGCCGGCTCGCCGACGTCAAGCGCCGCGCTCCTCCGCCCCCAGGCGCGTGCGCTTTTCGTTCTCGGGGCCGAGCACGCTGGCAGGCTTGGAGGAGACCGGCTTTCGCCCGCCGATGATCACCGACAGGCGCGATGTTTCCRGATCGTCCTCCAGCATGCTGCGTAGCCGCGCCACCAAGTATTTCACATATTCCGGGACGAGCACCCTGGCGACGCGCCATTCGTTCCACCAGCTCGATGCATCGATATGCTCGGTCACCACCGGGTGCGGCACGACGCGAACGCCTGGCATGGCGTGGCTGAACTCGGCCAGCGCCCGCGGCATATGATAATTGGAGGTCACCAGCAGCAGTGACTTGAAGTCGTGCCTGCGGACCCAGCGGCGTGCCTCGATGGCATTGCCGATGGTGTTGCGGGCGCGATAGTCGAGATCGACGCAACAGCCGAGCAGCTCGCGCGCGGAGGGATTGAGCTTTGCAAGCTCCTCACGGCCGGTGCGCTCGTTGACACCGCTGATCAGCAAGCGCGACCCACGTTCGGCCCCGAGCAGGCCGATGGCATCGCCGACGCGCTGGGCCCCGCCGGTCACGACGACGATCGCATCCGTACGCGGCGCGACCGTCGGCTCGCGCTGTTCGATCCTGGCAATGAAACCGGCATAACCACCGGCGAGCGCGAGCGCGAGCAGGGCAGCAACGGCAAGGGTCAGGCGCCATGCCCAGACTCCTGCAGAGCTCCTCCTGCTCGTCGCGGTCGGCGACATCGCGTTGTCCCCCCCCCTCACCGGCAGCTGTCCGTGTCTGATTCCCATCATCACCATGTCTTGCCAGGCTAAACCGGCAATCGGGCATAAGGGCGACGTGAAAAGTCGTCCTCCGCCCCAGAGATTAAGACTTCACTACCCCAGCACCCGCAAATAATGGCGCACGGTAAACCGCGAAACGAGACCGGATATCGCCGCCACCACCATCGCCACCAGAAGCACAGCGGCATAACCCGACCAGCCGATCTCGAAAGCACCAAACATGGCCTGAATCTGCTCTGACCCCGGCGACGAACTCCAGCTGGAAGCGAGCCAGCCCAGAATGGCGATGGCCACGATTGCAGCAAGCCCTCCAGCCGCGCCCCCCTTGAGCCCGAGCCTGACGAACCGCGCCTGGAATTCCCGCGCGATGAAGTCATCATCAGCTCCGACAAGATGCAAGACCTCGACGCTGTCGCGGCTGCCGGCCATTGCTCCGCGCGTCGCAAAGGCCACGGCCAGCGCCGCGGCGGTCAGGACCAGCAGAACGACGACGACACCGGCAAGGATGATGGTGTTGGCCATGGTCGAGAGGCGGCGCAGCCAGAGGCGGTGATCGTCCAGGCTCGCGGTCGGGACGTCGCGCCGCAGCGTTTCCTTGAAAGCCGCGATTTCCGCCGAATTGCCGCTGCGCAGCTTCAACACGATCAGCCGCGGCACGGGCAGTTCGACGAGATCGAGCCCCGCGCCCAGCCAGGGCTCGAGCAGCTTGTCCGACTCCGCCTTCGGTACGGCGCGCACCTCGTCGACGCCGGCAACGGCACGTGCCATCTCGACCGCGCGCGCAACGTCGCTCTCGATATTGCGGCGTGTGTCCGGCCGAATCTGGATCGTCATCTCATTGGCGACGGCACCGCGCCACTGCTCGGAGGCGTGTGCGGCGAGCAGCGCCGCGCCGGCACTGAGGGCCGCGAGAAAGGTCAGGATCGCGATCACCGCGACCAGCGCCCGGCCGGCAGCCGAATCGACCGGAACCAGCGGCTGGTCCCGTCGGAGATTGAGTGGGAGCGCGCGTTCACGCGGTTCCCCATCCTGCTCGAAGTCAGCTGTCGACATGAAGATGGCCGTCGGCAATGACAAGGCGCGGAGCATCATAGAGCTCCATCAGCGCGAGATCGTGGGTTGCGATCACGACGGCGGTCCCGAGCGACTGCAATTCCATGAACAGGCGCAGCAATCGCCGGCCGAGCGCCGGGTCGACATTCCCGGTGGGCTCGTCCGCCAGCAACAACTCCGGCCGCCCGATCAAGGCGCGCGCGATCGCGGCGCGCTGCTTCTCGCCGCCCGAGAGAATGGTCGGTACGGCATGCATGCGCTCGCCGAGACCGACCCAGCGCAGCAGTTCGACGACCTCCGCGCGGTAGCTCGTCTCTTCCTTGCCGAGCACGCGCAGCGGCAACGCGACATTCTCGTAGACCGTGAGGTGATCGAGCAGGCGAAAATCCTGGAACACCACCCCCATGCGGCGACGGAAGGCCGTGAGCGTCGTCGCATCCAGCCGCGACACATCCTGGCCGAACAGGTTCACCAGCCCGCGCGTCGGCTTCAGAGCCATTAGCACGAGCCGGATCAGGGTCGTCTTGCCGGCGCCGGACGGGCCGGTCAGATACTGGAACGAGCGCGGCGCGATGCTGAAGTTGATGTCCTTCAGCACCTCGGGGCCCATGCCGTAACGCAGACCGACATTCTCGAACCGAACCAAGCCCTCGTCCCTTCGGAGCAAGCCCGGCAGTCGCGGGCATCCCTTGCGAATCTCGACCGCGATCCTACACCGCAAGCCGGTGCCGGCGGAAAGCCGGCCGATCTTCAAACCATGCAGTACAGGTTCTTCACGGGGCGTTAACCATAAATCCCTCCAATGGGTCGAGACCTCCACGAGCCGCACGCGAGAGCTTGAATCGCGCTGCGCCAGGGAAGAAATCTGCAGCGGCACCTGAGCCGCGCGTACCGGTGCCATTGCGAAAGAGTCATTCGCCAAACCATGCTGATCGTCTGCCCGTCCTGCTCCAGCCAATATGAACTCGATGCGGCCAAACTTGGCCCGTCCGGGCGCAAGGTGCGTTGCGCCAAATGCGAGACGCGCTGGCATGTCGAGGCGGAGCCCCAGCCGGTCACATTTCCCGATGCGCCGAGCAGCGAGGAAACGACCGCGCTGCTCGACGAAGAGCTGCGCCGCGCTGCCGAGATCGAGGAACAGGTGTCCGCACTCACAGCCGAGCGCGCGGCCCTGGCCGAAGGCGATGAACCAAGCCGCCCTGGAGCCAGGCCGCGCGGTCGCCGTTCTGCGCGCACAGGTCGAAAGGCCGCCCCCGTGCCGCTGGGCACCCGGATGCGAGCCATGGCTGCGCCGGCGCTCGCGATCGGCGGTCTCGCCGTGCTCGGGCTGCTTGTCTGGAAACGGGACGTGGCGGTCCGTGGCGCTCCCCAGCTCGCTGTYGTCTTCGAGAAGATCGGCCTGCCGGTGAACGTGCGCGGCCTCAGCCTGACGGGCATCGAGAGCGGGGTCGTGCAGGACGCGCAAGGCCGCTTCCTGGTGGTCGAGGGCGATGTCACCAACATCACCAAGACCGTCGCCAAAGTGCCGCAAATCGAGGTCGCCGTGCGCGATTCGGCTGGCCAGACCCTCTATACCTGGGCAACGGAGCCGCCGCGCCCGACCCTGGAACCCTCCGAGCTCATCCGTTTCCGAGCCCGGCTCGCGGCCCCGCCGGAGGCCGGGCAATCCGTGCTGGTGCGCTTTACCGCCGCCAAGTCGGCCGGGATCGCCAGCGCACGCTGATCAGACAACGGTMGAGGTTGCCCGCGCCTTCACCTCGCCGCACTATCCCGCTGCAAGCGATCGTATAAACCTGCGATTGGAACCAGACTGCGCAGCGTGCTGCGCCAAACGGGCGGCCGGCATCCGGCGAGACCCGAAAGGACACTGACGACGATGACTCAGCCCCTACGCATCCKGGTGCTCTACGAAGAGGCCGCGATCGCCAAGCGKAACGAGGAAATGGCACGCGAGATCGCTGCCGCCTACCCGCCCGACCTGCTGGTCGTCGCAGTGCTCAAAGGCAGTTTCATGTTCGTCGCCGACCTCATCCGGGCCATGCATCGCGCCGGCATGACGCCGCAKGTCGAATTCGTCCATCTCTCGAGCTATCGCGCTGCGACCATTTCCTCCGGGCAGGTCGAAATCCTGCGCGACGTGCAGAGCGACGTTCGTGGCCGTCAGGTGCTGCTGGTCGACGACATCCTCGAATCCGGCCGAACCCTCGCCTTCGCCAAGGACCTGCTGGCCGCCCGTGGCGCATCGCGCGTTTCCACAGCGGTGCTCCTGGAAAAGCCGGCCAAGCGCGCCGTCAACATCCAGGCCGATTATGTCGGCTTCGACTGTCCMGATTACTTCGTTGTCGGCTACGGCATGGATGTCGCACATTCCTATCGACAGCTGCCCTATGTCGGCGTCATCGAGACTGCCGATCAGGCCGGCCTTCCAGGTATCTGAACGATGTCACGTATTCTGGTCGTCGACGATGAGGAAAGCCTGCGCGCCCTGGTGGCGCGCGGTCTCACGCTTGACGGACATGTCTGCATGATGGCGGGCGACGGCGCCGAAGCGCTGGAGATTCTCATGGCCGAGAAGGGGCGTTTCGACCTCCTGCTCACCGATATCCGCATGCCGCTGATGGACGGGATCGCGCTCGCGCTCGCCGCCAAACAGGAGTTTCCGGACCTGCCCATCATGCTGATGACGGGCTATGCCGAGCAGCGTGAGCGCGCCAAGAGCCTGGAGGCAATCGTCTCGGAAGTGATGACGAAGCCCTTCACCATCGCCGAATTGCGCACCACGGTCATGCGCGTGATCGAACGCTCGATCGGCTGAACATCGCGCTTATACCGGTATCACGCGCTCCAGGCGATTCATCGGGCCGGAGAATGCCGACCTTTGGCGACAGCCGCAGACTTTCGTCGCGGCATTTATTGCAACCGAGTTGCAGCTGCATTGACGGGTTTTGCTCGACCTGTCATCCTGCTCTTGCAAATGAATTGCAGGTCGGGGTCGAGCATGACGATCGATGTCGTGAGCACGTCGAAGGATGTCGCGGACGCGGCACACCCCGCCGGGTGGCAACGGCCGCGGGGTGATCCGTCGCTGCTGGACGTCTTTCGATCGATCCCGGTTTCGGCCAAGGCCACTCCCTGGCGCAAGTTCCTCACATTTCTCGGGCCGGGCTATCTGGTGGCCGTCGGCTACATGGACCCTGGCAACTGGGCGACCTCGCTCGCGGGCGGCGCGCAGTTCGGCTACGCGCTGCTGGTCGTCGCACTCGTCTCCAATATCATGGCGATCATCCTGCAGTCGCTTTGCGCGCGGCTGGCGGTCGCGACAGGCAGGGACCTTGCGCAGGCCTGCCGTGATGCCTATCCGCGCTGGGTTTCGTGGCCGCTCTGGATCTTTGYGGAACTGGCGATCTGCGCGACCGACCTCGCCGAGGTCATCGGCACGGCAATCGGCCTCAATCTGCTCTTCGGAATTCCGCTCGAAATCGGCGTATTGATCACCGCGCTCGATGTCTTCGTCATCCTCTGGCTGCAGACCAAGGGTTTTCGCTGGATCGAAGCCTTCATCATCACGCTGCTGGGCGTCATCGCCGTCTGTTTCGCCGTCCAGATCGCACTCGCCGATCCGGACTGGGGCCAGGTCATTCGCGGCTTTGCCCCGACGACCGACATCGTCACCAATCCCAACATGCTCTACCTCGCGCTCGGCATCATTGGCGCGACGGTGATGCCGCATAACCTCTATCTGCATTCCGGCATCGTGCAGACCCGCGCCTATGGCGGCAGCCTGCCGGAGAAGCGCGAGGCGCTGAAATACGCGACACTGGATTCGACCGTCGCCTTGATGTTCGCACTGACTATCAACGCAGCGATCCTGATCCTCGCCGCCGCGACCTTCTACAAGACCGGTCAGAACACCGTCTCCGAACTCGGGCGCGCGCATGAACTGCTCGCCCCGCTGCTCGGCGCCTCGATCGCGCCATCGCTTTTCGCCATCGCGCTGCTCTGCTGCGGCCTGAACTCGACGGTGACCGCGACCATGGCGGGACAGATCGTCATGGAAGGCTTCATCGACATCAAGCTGCCGGCATGGMTGCGCCGCCTGGTCACGCGCCTGGTCGCCATCATCCCTGCCATCGTCGTGACGATCGTCTATGGCGAAGCGCAGACCGGCAAGCTGCTCATCCTCTCGCAGGTGATCCTGAGCTTCCAGCTGCCCTTCGCCATCGTGCCGCTCGTCATGTTCACGGCGTCGCGCAAGAAGATGGGCGAACTGGTCTCGCCGCGCTGGCTGACGGCGAGCGCCTTCGTCATCGCAGCGATCATCATCGCCCTGAACGTCAAGCTGATCTTCGACGTCGCCTTCGGCTGAACCGAGCGGACATCTACCGGTTCAGCCACCAGATCGAGATTGTCAGCACGGTCGCGAAGGACACCCAGGCGGCATAGGGCCAGAACAGGTTCGCCGCGAGACGATCGAGCGGAGCGAAGCGCTTGATCGTGATCAGGATCATCGCCAGCAGCGGCAGGATCACCAGGATCCCGGCGAGCGGACTCTGCATTCCGAAGAATCCGAATGACCACAGCACGTTCAGCAGAAGCTGGACATGATAGGCGATCAGCGCCCCGGACTTGCCGGGCGTCTCTGCCGGCAGTCGGAGGATGCGGTAGACGCTCAACGCCATGATCGCAAACAGCGCCGTCCAGACCGGCGCGAACAGCCAGTTCGGCGGGTTGAATGGCGGCTTGGCAAGCGTCGCATACCAGCCTGGGATTTGCGGAACGGTGGCCGCGCTGCCCAGCAGCGAGGCGGCGACCACCGGGACGATCGCAATCAGCAGATCGACCCAGATCGGCCTCGGCGAAGATCCGGCCTTGCTCGACAAAGTGCTCATGCCCCCAGCATGGGGTGCGTCTGCGGCATCGGCAAGCCGAGACCCTTGCGCCAACCCCCATGCCTGCGCCAGATGGACATTCCCGTTCCTCATGGAACCTTTCCGGAATYGCTCCATGACCAAGCGCCCGCTTCATCCCCGTTCGCTGGCCGCCCAGGCCATGGGCAAGATCGATCAGCTCACCAAGGGCGTCGTGACGCCGATCCATATCGCCACGACCTATATCCGCGACGAGGACAACGGCTACTCCTCCGGCTTCGTCTATGGACGCCCGGACAACGAGACGGTGCGCGAGGCGGAAACCGTGCTCGCGATGCTGGAAGAGGCGAAGGCGGGGGCATTGCTCTTCAGCTCGGGCATGGCGGCCGCCACGGCTGTCTTCCAGGCGCTCTCGCCGGGGGATCATGTCGTCGCCTCGAAGGTGATGTACTGGGCGCTTCGCTCCTGGCTGCTGACCGAGGCCACGCGCTGGGGCCTGAAGATCGAATTCGTCGAGACAGATGATCTCAACGCGCTGAAGGCCGCCGTAAAGCCAGGCGTCACCAAGCTGGTCTGGGCCGAGACGCCCTCGAACCCGCTCTGGACCATCACCGACATCGCCGGCGCCGCCGAGATCGCCCATGCGGCCGGTGCGAAGCTTGCGGTCGATTCGACCTGCGCGTCCCCGGTCCATACCCGGCCGCTTACGCTCGGTGCCGACATCGTCATGCACGCTGCCACCAAGGTGCTGAACGGCCATTCCGACGTCGTCGCCGGCGCCCTCTGCGCCCGCGAGGATGACGCCTTCTGGAACCGCGTGAAAACAGTCCGCAAGATKCAGGGCGGCGTTCTCGGCCCCTTCGAGGCCTATCTGCTGATGCGCGGCATGCGCACCCTTCACGTCCGCCAGGAACGCCAGACGGCCTCCGCCATGACGCTCGCCCAGAAGCTCTCCGCCCACCCGCTGGTGGCCCGCGTGCTCTATCCCGGCCTGCCACAGCATCCGGGCCATGACATCGCGGCGCGCCAGATGCAGAACGGCTTCGGCTATATGCTGTCGATCCAGGTCACCGGCGGCGAGAGGGCGGCGATCAAGGCGGCGGCGCATGTCGAGCTCTACAAGCGCGCCACCTCGCTGGGCGGCGTCGAGAGCCTGATCGAGCATCGCGCCTCGATCGAGGGCGCAGGCTCGCCCTGCCCGGTCGATCTACTGCGCCTCTCGACCGGCATCGAAGATGTCGAGGACCTCTACAACGACCTCGACCAGGCGCTGAAGGCCGGGCACGCCTAGCGCAGGGTCGCCCGTGCCATAGCCAGCAGGCGCACGTGCCCCCCTTTTCCACCGCCTTTGACCGGCAGCGGAAAGGGTCCCGAATTGCCGGTCGTTCCAGCAGCTTCAGGGCTGGAACAGGCCGCAGCCGTGGGAACGCATGCCGTCGCCCTGAATGGTGTCGTGGCTGCGCGCGCTTGCAGCGCACGAAGGGCATGGCCCGCCTCTTCCTCGGGCGTCCTGAAGCCATGGGAGCCAATCTCTGGGCCGTGTTCGGGTGCGGCCGCGAAACCTGAGCGCGCTGGTAGCCCGACCCGGTGCTTCCGAGCCCGCTGGGGGACAAGGCCCACGATCAATCCGGTGGATCGTCACAGGTCTGCAACAGACCATCGTTAGCTCTGCGCGGCATCAGCGAGGAGATGACGCTCATGACCGGCCAAGCCTTCGAAACGAATCGCCGCACGCTTCTGCTCGGCCTTGGCGCCGCAGCGCTGATACCGCAGCCGATGCCTGCCGCCGCGCGCAGCCTGCCGGCATTTCCGACCGTCAATCCCGGAACGGACACGAGCTACTGGAACATCGTGCGCGGCCTCTACAGCGTCACGCCCGACATGGTGAATCTCGAGAACGGCTATTGGGGCATCATGGCCGAGCCGGTGAAGGCCGAGTACAAGCGCCTGACCGACTTCGTGAACTTCGAGAACACGGTCTATGCCCGCAGCAGGATCGGCGCCGATCTCGACAATGTCCGCACCCCACTCGCCGCATTCCTCGGCGTTGCGCGCGAGGAGATCGCGCTGACGCGGGGCGCAACCGAGGCGCTGCAGGCGCTGATCTCCGGCTACAACAAGCTCAAGCCCGGCGACACCGTGCTCTATGCCGATCTCGACTACGATTCGATGCAGTATGCGATGAACTGGCTGAAGGCTCGGCGCGGTGTCGATGTCGTCAGGTTCGACATCCCGGAGCCCGCCACGCGCCAGGCCGTGCTCGACGCCTATGACGCAGCGCTCAAGGCCAATCCCAGGACGAAGCTTCTCCTGCTGACCCATATCAGCCATCGCACCGGGCTGATGATGCCGGTCAAGGAACTGGCCGCGATGGCCAAGGCGCGCGGTGCCGATGTCATCCTCGACGCGGCCCATAGCTGGGGCCAGGTTGCCTTTCAGGCCCGGGATCTCGGCGTCGATTTCATCGGCTTCAACCTGCACAAATGGATCGGCGCGCCGCTCGGTGTCGGCCTGCTCTACATTGCTAAGGACCGGCTCGGCGATATCGACCCCTATATGGCCGACGAGGATTTCAAGGCCGACGATGTCCGCTCGCGGATCCATACCGGCACGCCGAACTTCGCAGCGCAGCTCGCGGTCCCTGCCGCACTCGCCCTGCATCAGGAGATCGGCCCGGAGGCCAAGGAGGCGCGCTACCGCCACCTGCGCAATCACTGGGTCGCCAAGGCACGCGAACTCAAGGGCGTCGAGATCCAGACCCCGGAYGATCCCGGCATGGTGGCCGGCATCACCTCGTTCGCCCTGGCCGGCAAGCGCAGCCCTGCGGAGACCAATGCGATCGTTGCGGAGCTGCGCGACAAGCACAAGGTGATGACCGTTCGCCGCGGCGGCGTCGCCAAGGGCAACACGATCCGGATCTCGCCGGCCCCCTACATCATGGAGGCGGATCTCGATCGCTTCGTCGAGGCCCTGGCGATCGTCTCCGGCAATCGCGCGGGATAAGCCAGCTCGTCGGCCCGCGCGAGCGCAGAGCTCGGCCGCGCCACATCCTCAAGAGGCAACAACGGGGATGAGGCGCGTCGCCGATCCCCGTCCTGTCTTCTCCCTCTCCTCGGAGAGGGAGAATCTCAGGCCTTCGCGACCTTCTGATAGTCCTTGACGTCGGAGAAGGTGATCTCCGGGACGCGCTCCGCATCGTATTTCAGCGTGAACTGGGACGAGGCCATGAAGACCGGGTCGCCGTCGAGATCGTCCGCCATCGAAGACGGCTTCAGCGCGACGAATTTTGCGAGCGCCGCCTGATCGGCCGAGGAGACCCAGCGCGCGATCGCGAACTGGCACGGCTCGAAATCGACGGGCAGCGAATACTCGACATCCATGCGCTCCTTCAGCACGTCGAGCTGCAATGCGCCGACCACGCCGACGATCGCCGGCGCGCCGTCATGCGGCAGGAAGAGCTGGACGACCCCCTCCTCCGCCATTTGCTGCAGGGCCTCGCGCAGCTTCTTCGCCTTCATCGCGTCCTTGAGCTTGACGCGGCGCAGGATTTCCGGCGCGAAGCTCGGCACGCCCTTGAAGACGATGTCCTCGCCCTCGGTGAGCGTATCGCCGATGCGCAAGGTACCGTGGTTCGGCAAGCCGACGATGTCGCCGGCAAAGGCCTCTTCGGCAATCGAGCGGTCTCGCGCAAAGAAGAACTGCGGCGCGTTCAGCGGCATCGGCTTGCCGGTGCGAACCAGCTTCGCCTTCATGCCGCGCGAAAGCTTGCCCGAGCAGACGCGCATGAAGGCGATGCGGTCGCGATGGTTCGGATCCATGTTCGCCTGGATCTTGAAGACGAAGCCGGTCATCTTCGGCTCTTCCGCCTCGACCGCGCGTTTGTMCGCGACCTGGGCGCGTGGGCTCGGAGCGTGCCGGCCGAGCGCGTCGATCAGGTCGCGCACACCATAGTCACGCAGCGCCGCGCCGAAATAGACCGGCGTCAGATGGCCCTCGCGAAAGGACTCCAGGTCGAACGGCTTCAGGCCCTCGCGCGCCAGGAAAACCTCCTCCCGCCAGGTCTCGGCAAGGCCGTTCGGCAGGAGCTCGTCGAAGAGCGGATCGTCCTCGCCCGCAACGGGGGTTCCCGCGTCGCTCTCGTCGCCCTTCTGGTTGCGACGGAAGGTATTCGAGGCGAAATCGAGTGTCCCGACGAAGTCGCGCCCGCGCCCGACCGGCCAGGTCATCGGCGCGACGTCGAGCGCCAGCGTCGTCTCGATCTCGTTGATCAGGTCGAAAGGATCGCGCGTCTCGCGATCGACCTTGTTGATGAAGGTCACGATCGGGATGTCGCGCAACCGGCAGACCTCGAACAGCTTCTTGGTCCGCGCCTCGATACCCTTGGCGGCGTCGATCACCATCACCGCGGAGTCGACCGCCGTCAGCGTGCGATAGGTGTCTTCCGAGAAGTCMTCGTGGCCCGGCGTGTCGAGCAGATTGAAGACGTGCCCGCCATACTCGAAGGTCATCACCGAGGTGACGACCGAGATGCCGCGCTGACGCTCGATCTTCATCCAGTCGGATGATGTCTGGCGGCGGCCCGCCTTGGCGCGCACTTCGCCCGCGAGCTGAATCGCGCCGCCGAAATAGAGCAGCTTCTCGGTCAGCGTCGTCTTGCCGGCGTCCGGGTGCGAGATGATGGCGAAGGTACGCCGGCGCGCATGCGGCGCGACGGCGGTCGCCGGGGCATCAAGGATGGAAATATCGGTCATGCCGGTGTGAAGACAGGAAGGGCGCCCGCTGTCAATGATCCGCAACGCGACTTCGACGTCAGCCGCGCCACCTGATGGGCCCGCAGATCACCATGGATTAACCATTCGCAGCCATCATCCGGCGCCGCGATCACATCTGCGCCAGCTGCGGCCGGCGCTTCAACCCACGAGCGGATGGCGTCCCTGCGCAAGATTTCCAGCCAGATCTTCGGAGCCGTCCTGCTTCTCGCCGTCACTGCCGCCCTGGCAACCATCCTCGGGGTCCAGGCGCTTGGCCGCTACGCGGCGATGACGGACGAGATGCAGCTCGCATCGCGCCGCGTGTTGATGGCCGAACGGATCAACGGGTTGGTCAACGCCGTCGTGATGGAAACGCGCGGGCTCTATATGAGCCGCGATTCCGCCGATGCCGAGCGCTTCGCCCAGCCACTCCTGGATGATCTTGCCCAGATCCATGAGGTCATGGACGATTGGCGCCCTCTCGTTCAGGCAGAGGACGGCGCAGCCTTTGCCGCTGTCTCCGACCAGATCGAGCAATTCATCCGCTTCCGGCGGGAGACGGTTCGGCTCGCACGCATCGAGGGCCCCTCCGCAGCAAACAGGCACGGCAACAACGAGGTCAACCGGGCGAACCGCAAGGCACTGAACGAAGCGTTGAAACACATCGCGGTTCTCAACGACGTCAACAGCCGCATCATCGATTCCCGCCTCGACGCGCTGCAGGACAGCAGCGCGAGGCGGCAGACGCTGATCGGCGCTCTGATGATCGCGGCCGGTCTCGCTCTCGCGCTCTGGATCGTGCATCGGCGCGTTTCACAGCCGCTCAGGCGGTTGGCGGCAACGATGCGCCGCTTGGCACAGTCGGAACCGGTCGCCGAAATTCCTCTGTCGGCACGCCCGGACGAGATCGGCGATATGGCCCGCTCGGTCGTCGTCTTTCGCGACAACGCCATGGCGCGCGCCGAGCTCGAAGGCACCGCCCGGGTGACCGAGACCGCCCGTGCCGAGCGTCAGATCAGGATTGACACGCTCATCCGCAGCTTCGATGCCAGGATCGACGCCGTGCTGAAGACGGTGAGATCCGGTTCGAGCCAGATGGAGAGCACGGCCCGGACGTTGAGCGATGCAGCGACAGCGGCAACCTCGCAGGCCGAAGACGCTCGCGCTGCCTGCCTTGATGCCGCCGACAGCGTTCGGAATGTTGCCGCGGCTTCGGAACAGCTCTCCGGCTCGATCGCCGAGATCACGGGGCGGGTCGCCAAGGCCAATGGCGTCGTCGGCAATGCCGCGCGCGATGCCACCAGCGCGAGCGCGAATGTCGCCAACCTGACCTATGCCGCCGAAGAGATCGGCAAGATCGTCTCGATGATCCGCGACATCGCTGCCCAGACCAATCTCCTCGCCCTCAACGCCTCGATCGAGGCTGCACGTGCCGGCGAGGCCGGGCGCGGCTTCAGCATCGTCGCTGGCGAGGTGAAGACCCTGGCGAGCCGAACGTCCCAAGCGACGGATGAGATCGCCGCCCAGATCGCGGCCTTCGAAACCGAGACACGCGGCRTAGTCGCCGCAATCGAAGCGATCGCGGCGGTGATGGCCGACGTGGCCCAGCACACCGTGGCGATTGCAGGGGCGACTGAGCAGCAGATGCAGGCAACGGCGCAGATCGCCCGCAATGCGCAGGCAACGTCGGATGGCACCGTCCGCGTCTCGCGCAAGATGGAGGGGGTCACCGCCGCATCCGAGGAGACCATGCTTTCGGCAAGTCAGGTTCTGAAGACAGCCGAAAGCCTGAGTCGTGAGGCGGAGACTCTGCGGGGTGCCGTCGAGACCTTCTTCTCTGACGTCAAGGCGGCCTGAGGCCGGCTCAGGTCTTCAGGCGATATCCGGTCCGGAAGATCCAGCCGACAGTCGCAATGCAGGCGGCGAGGAAGACCAGCGTCATTCCCAGGCTGACGACGATGCCGACCTCGGAAACGCCGAAGAAGCTCCAGCGGAAACCGCTGATCAGGTAGACGACCGGGTTGAACAGCGCCACCGTCCGCCAGAATCCCGGCAGCATGTCGATCGARTAGAASSACCCGCCGAGGAAGGTCAGTGGCGTCACCACGAGCAGCGGGATCACCTGCAGTTTCTCGAAACCGTCGGCCCAGATGCCGATGATGAAACCGAACAGGCTGAAGGTCATCGCGGTCAGGAACAGGAAAAGCAGCATCCAGACCGGATGCTCGACCCTGAGCGGCACGAAGGCCGTCGCCGTCAGCAGGATGATCAGGCCGAGAAAGATCGATTTCGTGGCCGCCGCGCCGACATAGGCGATGACCGCCTCCCACCATGCCACGGGCGCCGAGAGCAGTTCGTAGATCGTGCCGGTGAATTTCGGAAAATAGATCGCGAAGGAGGCGTTGGCGATGCTCTGCGTCAGCAGCGAGAGCATGATCAGGCCAGGCACGATGAAGGAGCCATAAGCGACGCCGTCGATCGCCTGCATGCGCGAACCGATCGCGGCACCGAAGACGATGAAATAGAGCGAGGTCGAGATCACCGGCGAGACGATGCTCTGCAGTGGCGTACGCCAGGTGCGCGCCATCTCGAAGCGATAGATCGCGCGCATCGCGTGGAGATTGATAGCCATGATCAGTGCCGCTCCCTCACCAGGCTCACGAAGATGTCTTCCAGCGAGCTCTGGCTGGTGCGCAGATCCCTGAAGCGGATGCCTGCGGTCGCGAGATCCTGCAGGAGCGCGGTGATGCCGGTCCGCTCCGCCTTGGTGTCATAGGTATAGACCAGTTCCTCCCCCTCGGCCGCGAGCGCCAGATCATAGGCTGCAAGCCCCACCGGCAACGCGGCAAGCGGCTCCTGCAGGGAGAGCGAAAGCTGCTTCTTGCCGAGCTTGCGCATCAGCTCGGCCTTGTCCTCGACCAGGATGATCTCGCCCTTGCTGATCACGCCGATCCGGTCGGCCATCTCCTCGGCCTCCTCGATGTAATGCGTGGTCAGGATGATGGTGACGCCGTCGTCCCTGAGGCGCCGGACGAGCTTCCACATGTCCTGGCGGAGCTCGACATCGACGCCGGCCGTCGGCTCGTCGAGGAACAGGATCTGGGGTTCATGCGCCAGCGCCTTGGCGATCAGCACACGCCGCTTCATACCGCCCGAGAGCGTCATGATCCGGTTGTCGCGCTTGTCCCAGAGCGAGAGATCCTTGAGCACGCGCTCGACATGGGCCGGGTTCCGCGGCAGGCCGAACAGCCCCCGGCTGAAGCTGACCGTCGCCGAGACGGTCTCAAAGGCGTCCGTGGTCAGCTCCTGCGGCACCAGCCCGATGCGCGCGCGCGCGGCCCGATAGTCCTTGATGATGTCATGACCATCGGCGAGCACGCTGCCGGAGGTCGGGTTCACCAGTCCGCAGATGATGCTGATCAACGTCGTCTTGCCGGCACCGTTGGGTCCGAGCAGGGCGAAGATCTCGCCGCGGCGGATTTCCAGATCGACCGATTTCAGTGCGCTGAAGCCGGACGCGTAGGTCTTGGACAGGTTGGAAACGCGGATGATGGACATGGCCACGATATAGGGGAAGCGACGGAGGGATGCGACCGCGCCGCCATGCGCCGCGAGCACGTCAGCAGATCATATGACGACTGACTGATTTCGTCAGCAGTAAAATGCCAATGGCCGGGACAAGCCCGGCCATCCCCAATCCTCGCTGGCCCTTCGTCTCAGCGCATGAAGAACCAGAGCAGGATGATGACGGGAATCGGCACGCCAAGCAGCCAAAGTGCAATCGAACGCATTGGGACAGCCCCTTATGAATGATCGTGCTGGAGCAACGTCCTGAGGCTGCCCAAGGTTCCGGCCGCTCCCTCCTCGCTTCCTCGGGCGCAGCCTCACGAAAACAGCGTCGCGCTTCCATGCCAGAGCGGACGATAGCCATGCGCGAGGGCCGCGATGGTCGCAGGCGGCGTCAGTACCAGGACGGTCCCGGGCGCCCGCCGCCGTCGCTCGATATATCCGTTGGGAGACCAGAGCAGCGCGGCCTCACCGCGCAAGGCCAGCCACTCGCCGGCCCCAGCCTCGATCATGGTTCCGTCCGGCAATCGATCGGCCTGAAGCCGGTGCTTCTGCTTGGCTCGTCCGATCCGGCGCTCGCCATCCAGAATCCGGTCGATCTCGGGAAAGAGCGGCTCGGACATGAGGCCGAGGCCTCGGACCAGCGCCGCACGGTAGCCGAGCGCATCCGCCCGCCGGCACTCCATGCAGGGCCGGTGCCCGGCCGCAAGCGCCGTCACCTCGTCGCAAAAGAACAGCTCGGTGTAACCCTTGCCCCAGACCTGTCGCCGTCGCCCCTTGAAGGAGAGCACGCAACAGATCCACTGCCGCGTGGCGTGCGACCGGATCGGCGCGGCCTGCGTGTGCGGATCGTGAAACCGGCCGCCGCGATTGCCGAACACCAGGCCACGCGCAGGGTCGCGGGCGAGCGAGCCGTCGGGCCTTACACGGTTGGGCAGGGGCATGGCTGGCTCCTGGGTTCTCTCTTCAGAACTTGGCACATCATGCTGCCGGATCCTGTCGGCAGCATTCTTCCCTCCCTGCTTGCGGCACCATGCCCATCTGGCCGGGCACGCGACTTTGCGGCAGTCTTGCCTCTATCGGGAGCGGTCGAACGGGCGTCGGGGCGACATGATCGAGCACCAGAAGGGCGGCCTCGTACCGCACCCCGACCGCGAGGTCATTCTCGCCGAGGTCCACGCCCGCCCCTTCGCGCCGATCGAGACCCCGCGCCGCCTGCTGCATTTCGCCTTCCTGACCGATGCGGCTCAAGCGGCGGCAGACCGCGACGCCTTGGCTCGATTTTGTTCCGAGCGCGGTGTGACGCCCCTGGCCGAAGGCGCCAAGCATCACCGCGCCCGCCTCGCGGAGATTGGCCTGCGCTGGGAACAGCATAGCGAGTTCACGACCTATAGCTGGGAATTGCCATCGCCCGAACGCTCCGCCTTCGTTCCGACGGCAATCGATCTGCAGCATCCCATGCACGAGTTGCCGCAGCCCGGCCCGCACCTCGTCTCGATCGACCTCCATCTCCTGCCCGCGATCGGGGCTGGGGAGCTGGATGCGATCTTCGATCCTGCGAGCCTCGCCGCATCGCTCGTCGATAATGCAAGCGCCGTTGCGGCAACCGATTTCCGGGTCAGTGCCGGCGGGTTCGTCCGCATCCTCCTGCTTGACCGCGAACTGACATCGTCCCGTTCGGGGGCCCTGCCCCAGAGGCTTCTGGAGATCGAAACCTATCGGACATTGGCTCTGCTCGGCCTGCCGGAGGCGCAGCGCATCGGCCCATCGGTGCGTGCCACGGAGGAAACGCTGGTGCGCATTGCCTCGACGATGACGGCGACGGAGGGCCTTGTCTCCGACAATGCGCTGCTCGACGAGATGACCGCGCTCGCCGCGCGTCTCGAATCCGAGGCGGCGTCCACGAACTATCGCTTCGGTGCGAGTCGCGCCTATGACAACATCGTCCAGCAGCGCCTGATCGCGATCGGCGAAACGCCGCATGCCGGCTGGCCGACGCTCGCAGCCTTCCTGTCCCGGCGGATGGCGCCGGCGATGCGCACCTGCCAGATGCTGCAGGAGCGCCAGACCGACCTGTCGCGCAAACTCGCGCGCGCCGCCAATCTGCTACGCACCCGCGTCGATGTCGCACTCGAGCAGCAGAACCGCGACCTGCTGGCGGCCATGAACGAGCGCACCCGCCTCCAGCTGCGGCTGCAGCAGACGGTCGAGGGCCTCTCGGTCGCGGCGATCGGCTATTACGTCGTCAGCCTCTTCGGTTACCTCGCCAAGGGCGCGAAGGATGCCGGCTTCCTGCCCATCGACGTCGGCATGGCGACAGCGCTCTTCGTACCCATCGCCCTCATCGGGGTCTGGGCGGCGGTCCGACGCATCCGGCGCGGGCATAGCGAAGAGAGCTGAGCACGGGCCGTGCCGGTCCTGACATCTACTGACATCAAGTACCGTCACAACTCCCGCCATCGCCGCGACGACGCACCCTATCGGGAGCGCCGTCCTCATGATGGAGAGAGCCATGCTGACCTTCTACCACGCCCCGCAATCGCGTTCCTTCGGCGTGCTCTGGCTTCTGGAAGAACTCGGGCAGCCCTACCGGATGGAGATGATCGATATTCGCGCCAAGAGCGGTGCCCCCGAGGACTACCGCGCCATCCAGCCGCACAAGAAGGTACCCGCCGTCATCCATGACGGTATCATCGTCACCGAGCGTGCCGCGATCTGCATCTACCTCGCCGACGCCTTCCCCCAGGCGGGTCTCGCGCCTGCGCTGAGTGATCCCGCGCGAGCCCCCTATCTGACGGCCCTCGTCTATACCGACGCAGTACTCGACCCGATCATCGCGACCAGGGCGACCAATATCGATTACGTCCCGCAGCATTTCTCCTTCGGGTCGCACGAGGACACCGTTGCCTATCTGGAGAAGCGCCTCGGCAATCAAGATTTCGCGGCCGGCGACCGCTTCACCGCCGCCGACACCCAGCTCGGCAGCGGCATCCATTTCGGCATGAACATTATCGGCGCGCTGCCGCGCCTGCCTGTCTTCGAGGCCTATCTCGCTCGCGTATTCTCGCGGCCGGCGTTGCAGCGCACCCTCGACAAGGATGGTGTCCTTGAAGAAGGGCAGGTCGCCTGAGCGCAGGTCTCGAGGATCGGTCGATCTTGCATGCCCCGGCGACCGCCATGCCCGCCAGAACCGGCGGGGAACAGGGCATGCGAGATCCGCGAGACTTGTCCCCAAGGCCTCAGCATCTTCTTAAGGTTACGGTTAGGTAAGGTCGCTGACGTAAGGCATTTGAAGTATTTTCAGCCGCATTCAGGGCCCGTCAAGAACGCGGACAAATGCTGCCCCGATGAATTCCTACATACCCCTGATTCTGTTTACCGTGCTGACCAACGCAGCCGCGCAACTGATGCTGAAACGGGGCATGACCGGCATCGGTAACCTCGATATCGCGAATGACGGACTGATCTGGACCGTATTTCGGGTCGTCTTCAACCCCTTCGTCTTCGCCGGCCTCTGCACCTTCGTGGTCAGCATGGCCTCGCATCTGATCGTATTGTCCAAGGTACAGATCAGTTACGCCTACCCGTTCCTGAGCCTCGCTTACGTCGTGGTCGCGGTCTACGCCTACTTCGTCTTCCAGGAAGACCTGAGCCCTGCCCGCATCGCCGGCATTGGCTTCATCGTCGTTGGCACCATCTTCATCGCACAGAGCTGAGTCATGATGGACCTGATCGCACGCTTCATTCTCCGCCTCGGCATCCTGTTCGAACCGCCCGAGAACAGACCCGCCTTGCGCCCGGTGCCCGTGCCCGTGCCGGTCCGTGACCGGCGCCCTCGCCTTCCCGACACGTCGCGCTGACGCATCTCATCATCGAACCAGCGGCAAACTCAGCATGAAACACATCATTATCGGCGGAGACGGCTTCGTCGGCTCGCATCTCGCGGCGGACCTCGCCGCCATGGGCGAGGAGGTGCTGGTCGCGGATATCCAGAAGAGCGCTCACGCCCATTACGCGGCGGTCCCCTTCCAGACGATCGACGTAACCAGAGCCGAGAGCGTGGAGAGCATCCCGCTCGGCCAGGATGATCTCGTCTACAATCTCTCGGCCAAGATGCTCTCGCCGATCGTGACCCGTCGGGAACGCCACGATTTCTTCTGGCCGGTGAACTATCACGGCACCGCCAACATCCTGAACTGGATGGAGAAGCGCGGCGCCAACAAGCTCGTCCACTTCACCACGGACATGATCTACGGCCACTCCATCACCGTGCCGCAGGACGAGACCCATCCGGCAAGACCCCTCGGCGAATATGGCGAGAGCAAGCTCGCCACCGAGACCCTGGCGCAGACCTATCGCGACAAGGGTTTTCGGATCCCGATCTTCCGGCCGCGCCTGATCATCGGCCCGGGCCGCCTCGGCATCCTCGTCAAGCTCTTCCGCCTGATCGACATGAACCTCCCGGTGCCGATGATCGGCGGCGGCGGCAATCCCTACCAGTTCATCTCGGTGTTCGAC
>NZ_JBFTLD010000049.1:0-32138 GCF_056396265.1 Allobosea sp. 05T422_2
GAGAGGCGGCATGGGTGCGGTTGCCGCCGGTTTCCCGCAGCGTGGCGAGGATCAGTTGGCGTTCGACAAAGGCAACTGGCAGACCGACGAACTGATCCACGACGGCTTGGTCAGCATCGAGCGCTCGCATGGTCTAAGTCCTTTCCAAGCCCCCGGCTCTGATGGACACCTTAGGATGGCGCCCGCCGTAGTTAAGAACCGGTTAATCGGCATTGTGCGCTAGTAAGGGCTGTTGGGACCGGTGAGCGTGATCGTGCCGGCGAGCACATTGACCGTGCCATTACCGCTGATGGCCGACGCAAATACGTATTTGATGGATGTCTGAGTGAAGTTGATCGTACCTGTGCTGGCTATGGGCTGGCGCCCGCCTGTTCCGCGCTTTCAGACTGTACGTGGGGCTCTGATGGTGACCAAGGCAGATCTCCCGGAGCGACTGCTCCAGCTTGCCTCACGCTCCGATGGGGCCACGTTTGCCCTGCTCTCCGAGGCTGCCCAAGCCCTCGCTCGGATGACCGCGCCAGCGGTGGAGCTGCCTAACCTGCCAGCCGGGCCCGATGCCGTGGAGCCCGCGAAGGCGCACAGCAACGACCTCGCGGACATGCTCGGTGACACCCAGGTCATGGCGATGGACGCGGTCGCCTCCCTGGAGCAGCGCGCTGAGTTGGCCGAGGCCGCCCTCGAAGCGATGCGCAAGGCTCACGATGCCATCGAGGGCCGCGCCGCCAGGATGGCGCAGGCGCTGGATGAGGTGAGGGCCGCGACGCTCGCCCATCTGCCKCCCACCAKCCTTTCGGCGACGGAAAGCCTTCGCCTCGTGGTTGCCGCCACAGACGGACCGGAGATCAACGCAGCCAGACGTTTCTTCCGGAGGGGCAAGGCATGATCCTGTCCTTGCTTGACCAGGCTGCCCATCGTGATCACGATGCGGCATTGCGCGACGGCGCCATGACACGCTTCGACGGCAGGAGCCGCAGCAGCGGATAGGTCGACTCTGATCCAAGGCTCCCCGGCGTTGGCCTCCCCAGGGTTGGCCGGGTGCAGAAGACCCCGTAGCGCCATGGCTCCCRAGCTGGTGGCTACGGGGTTTTTTCCCACGCTTATGTGCAATTAATTTCAGTAGAACCGGATAAACCAACCATGATGAAWGCCAGACCTCAGCGGGGCTGCTGAAACGCCGCGAMGGACGGCTCACTGRGATCGCSCTCTACCGCYCGATGGCATGGGAGCCTCGGATCGAACACATTTCACGGGGCATCCTCGGGTGGCGGGAGCAGGGCGACCTGGCGCAGGATCTCGACGGTGCCGAGCACCGCCCATGCCGGGTCGTTCAGAGCGTGGATCGTGAAGGCACGCCGGGCACAGTCAATGTCGCGCGAGTTACGCAGACATGCCGGCCAGAGWACTTCGATATCGACTTGCCGCTGGCGCTCCTGCCAGTGCTGCATGATGAAGCGCATTACACCCATACAAGGGCCTCCTTGTTAACGGGTTCAGCCRAACTTCCCTCGCGACGTCCTCAACGCCGGCTGCATCAACAGCCGCTACGATCAAGATCCTGCAGATGCTCACTGATCCGGGCATCCTGGGCCTTGCCGCCCTCGTCACCCGAGCCGCAGCCGGTAGGCGAGCTGGCGGCAGAGATTGGAGCGCTCCTTGTTTTGACATCCGCTTGAGCCCGACCGGACTGGCGCCGGCAGGCGGCACCATTTCACCTCACGACAGCTCGATAGAGCGCAATGGATCGCGAACTGCCCGACGATAGTCGGTCGGGCTCATGTGCCGATGCTTGACGAATATCCGGGCCAGTACCTGGTTCGACGAGTATCCGACCTCGTGGGCGATCTCTGTGACTGGAAGGTCCGTCATCTCAAGAAGTTCGCAGGCTTTCTCCATTCTCAGTCGCGTCAGATAGACCCGCGGCGGCACGCCGACGCTATGCTTGAACATGCGCGCGAAATGAAATGGCGAGAGCCGCGCCTCGGCTGCCAGTTCGTCGAGGCTGATGTCTTCCGAAAGCCGCGCCCGGATCAGCTCCAGAGACCGCCGTCGCGCCCACGGGGCAAGGCCGCCCTTTGCAGGCGTGAACGGTGCCCCACTCAACCGGCACAGTTCGGCCAGGATCTCGCAGCCTGCGGCCTGCGCCAATAGACGCGATGGCGCCCCCTCCTCTTCACTCAGAGCCCACAGGTTCCGGAGCGCTGATCGGATGGCCGGCGACTGGAATGACCCTCTGTAAAGTTGAGAGAATTCGAACGTGAAAAGGCGGTCGGCGGCTTCATCGAGCATTTTCTGCCAGTGCGCCAAAGGAAAGGACAGGGCGCGAATCTGATGGCTGGTGTCGACGATGGACGTAAGGGCGAAGTTGGGCGCAGCGAGATAGAGCGCGCCCTTTTCGCTTGTCACATCGACATACCCCCCACCCGTGTCGCCGCGAAGACGGCTGCCACCCAGAAGGTCCTGATACAGTACCAGATCCGGCATGGCTGGGCGGTGCATATCCCCCGCCGGTCGCGCCATTTCGAGGAGATCGAGGGTTCTGCCGGGGGATTTCCATGTACGCACATAGGACGCCTGTCGGCCCTCGCCGTACCATCGGGTGAAAGTGGAATAGGCAGGCACGGTCATTGCTGCGTCTCCTATGAAATGGCTACTTGCCGGTACCGGCGAGTGCGGCAAAGCTATGTGCTCATCCCGACCGTCGACTGGCTCAGCCTATGCGGTCCTTATCGGGACAGGCCGGTCCGATGGCTGGGTTCCAGCTCATACGGGTCCCCCTATCGGGTGACGAAGGCCGAACGGATGCAGCCCAGCAGAGCGTCCGGCTCGAGCGGCTTCGCCAGATAGCAATGGACCCCCGAACTCAAGGCGCGTGCGCGGCCTACATCGTCGGGATAGGCGGTGATAAGGATGGTTGGGATCGGTTTGCCCGCAGCGATGAGGTGACGGCAGAGCTCGAACCCCGTCATGCCGGGCATCCACATGTCTGCGATCAAAAGGTCCGTCCGCAGCAAACAACCGGATTTCAGAAATTCGGCGGCGCTTTGGAACGCTGCAGCGGTGAATCCCAATGCCCGGACGAGGCTCACAACGGCCTCACGGGCCGCCTCATCATCATCGACAATAGAAATCAGGTTGGCAGACATTTCCACATTTCCCTCAGCTTCGGCTGCTGTGAGGTGGCTGCTGCGCGGCTGCCCGTGGCCACGCAGGAGCCTCCTGCACCACGGAAGGAATGGGAAATTAGATTGATTGGTACAATTATACTGTGGTTTCGGCCGGCTAGAGCTTTGTGATATCGAGGGCCAACATGTCGGCCAACCGCACAAGATCGGGCAGCGACTTTGCGTGCATCTTGCGCATTACCTGAGCTCGGTGAACCTTGACCGTGATTTCGCTGAGCTGGAGTTCCGYGGCAATCTGCTTGTTCAGTTGACCGGCGGCAACCAGCACCATGATTTCTCGCTCGCGCGACGTTAGCGAGCCGAAGCGTTCCCTCAGATCCGCGAGAACTGCCGTCTTTGTTCGGCGATCCCGGTGGAGATCGATACCCCTGTGGACCGCGTCGAGGAAATCCTGATCACGGAACGGCTTAGTGAGAAACTCGATGGCCCCCGCTTTCATCGCAGTCACAGACATCGGGATGTCGCCATGGCCGGTGATGAAGACGATCGGAAGCTCAATATCCGAACGAGTCAACTCACGTTGGAATTCGAGCCCGCTTTGTCCCGGCAGTCTGACATCGAGCACCAGGCAGCCGGGCACATTGGGTCGCTCGCTGAGCAGAAACTCCTGTGCCGTCGCAAATGCCTGTACCGCATGACCGATGGAGCGAAGCAAGCTCTCGAGGGACTCGCGCATGGAGGGATCGTCGTCGATGACGAAGACGACGGATTGCTCGGAATTCATCGCGGTCGCCCCTTCTCGTTGTGTGGCAGGATGAACTGGAAGATGGCGCCATGCGGAACGTTATCCGTCGCCCATAGCCGTCCGCCGTGCGCCTCGACGATCGACCGGCAAAACATCAGGCCCATGCCCATCCCGTCGCCGTTGGTCGTAAAAAATGGCTCGAAGATCTGGTCCTTGTGTTCCGGATCCAGCCCGACTCCCGAATCTCCCAAGGACACCAGAACACTGTCAGGAGCGTGTTGTTCGGATCTGACACGGAGGACTCGTGGCCGGTCGGTCACGGAATTCATGGCCTCGACTGCGTTCGAGATCAGGTTCGACACGACCTGCTGGAGCTGGATCCGGTTGCCGGTTGTGAGCGGCAACTGCTCATCGAGCTCAGCTTCCATGGATACGCGGCCAAGCTGCGCCTCGCCCTGACTGCGCCTGAGGACATCACGTATGAGGTCGTTCAAGTTCAGCGGAACGCGTTCCTGCGCGCTTTTCTTGAACATCGTTTTGATGCCTTTAATCACATTACCGGCGCGATGGCCGTCGCTCACAATACGCTCCAGCGCCGCGCGCGTTTCTTCGAGAGAGGGACTCTCTCTTCCAAGCCATCGCAAGCCCGCATCGGCATTTGTAACCATACTTGCCACTGGCTGGTTGATCTCGTGCGCGATCAAGGCAGACAGAGCCTCCATCGTCATTAGTCGCTCCTCCCGCGCACGACGCTCCGCCGAAACCGAACGAGCGAGTCGAGCGTAGAGCGTTGTGGTCTGCGAAAGTAGGACGAGCAGGACCAGGCTTGCGGAGGCGAGTCCATAAAGTCGTCCTACCCACCAGCCAACGCTAAGGCGAATACCAGCGCTGAGATATGAGAGATGAATGATCTCGATGAGCAGTGTGCAAAGCACAATGATCAGCCAGAAATCGAGCATCGAGCGCTGACGGCGCCAGAGGACGATGAGACCAGTCAGGTAGAGAAACACTGCCGTAGCTGGAACGTACTGCCATAGCTCGGAGACATTCCGGGTGTCGCTCATAAACCGCGGCAGCGCGTCGTCACCCGTGACGATGAGCCAGGTGAAACCGCATGCGATTGTAACTACCCCGGCAATACTTCGAAAAATTGTCCCCCGTACCGGAGCGTGCGAATTTCGAACAGAAGGATCCAAATCCTTAAGCAGCGCATAGGCGAGCACGAAGAGCGGGAAGCCGACGCGACGCAGCGTGGCAATGGAAGCGGTGCTTTGCAGTCCCGGATCCGGGAGGCCGAGAGATGCGAACACGCCAGGGAAAGTGAGCGCCCATGGCACGGCCATCAGTCCGGAGAAGAGGTAACCAATCGAAAGGACGAGAACGGCGCGCGAACGCTGCAGCGAAAACAGCGCAAGCAGCAGGACTGCGGTGATCAATTCGTTGAGGAAAACTGCAGCGGCATAAGCCGGCAGAAGGATTTCGGTGTTCGCCAGCGAAACGCGCGCAACCGGTGTGGTGACCAATAGCGCGCCAGCCACTACCACCAGCATGTAAACCGCGACTCGTCGCTGTCTCCGGCTGGGCGGGCACGTCGTAATCAGGAACGGATGCTCGGCCCGTGTATCACGCACTAACGTCACATTATCCTCCCACCAGATCGTCGCGAGCCTTCTAGCTGAAGGCCCGGGTCGCGCGTACCCACTGTTCCTGGCCGCCTCGGGCGGCCGCTGAACTTCATTCAGTGGTGATTGGAGCGTCGGCCGCTTTGCTCCGATACTGTTTGCCAGAAGGCGGGGTTTACGATCTCCTCTTCAAGCTGCTTCAGCCGCGTGATCTCAGCCGGCAGCCGCCAGACCAGAGAATTGGCGGTGCAGAGACCAATCCGACCCCTTCAGCCAAGCCGCCCAACTGTCTCACCACCGGTTTAGTTCTTATTCCTCTTAGAGTTCAGCTGGCCATTGCATAAGACAAAGTTCGAAAGAAGCAAGATTGGCACCTTCACGGCAGCTTCAGCGCCGCGCTCTACAAAAACGTTCGCTAGATTTCCGCCACCACTGAGGCATCGGCGGAGGCGGAGCGCCTTTACGACGAGCCCACTTTCAACCTCAGCTAAGGAGGACATCATGGCTTTTCGTAACGGTCTTGCCTCGCTTCTTCGACCCGAAGACTCGGTGTTGGTTCTGATCGACCATCAGCCCTTCCAGCTCGCGAACCTGCACAGCCACGAGCCGCAGTTAGTCGTCAACAACACGACTGCTCTGGCCAAGGCGGCCAAGGTCTTCGGTGTTCCCACCATTCTCACCAGTGTGATCGCCGATCGCGGTGGATACATCTTCCCTCAGATCACCGATGTTTTTCCGGGACAGGAGGTGATCGACCGTACTTTCATCAACACCTGGGAAGATCAAAAGGCAGTTGATGCAGTCAAAGCGACGGGCCGGAAGCAACTAATTATAGCCGGCCTCTGGACCGAAATCTGCGTTGCGATGCCGGCAATTCAGGCTGCTGGAGAAGGCTGGGACGTGACGGTGATCACCGATGCATCCGGAGGTGTATCTGTGGAGGCGCACGAAGTAGCCCTCAAACGCATGGCCGCGGCCGGCGTCAACCTCATGACCTGGTTTGCGCTTGCAGGTGAATGGCAACGTGACTGGGCGCGGATGGACACCGCCCCTGGGTTGACCGAAATCCTGGTTCAGCACTCTGCCGGAAGCGGCATTGCGTATCTGTGGGAGCAGCAAATGCTCAACACGCCAGTGCCGGGCAAAGCAGGCTGATCTGGCCTGGGACGGCCAGCCTCTTGGAAGAGGCGCTGATCACAATGCGATCGTTTGCCTCTTCGTCGTCCTCATAACGCCGACGAGGTAGTCAAGCACACCCACTTTCCCATAGCGGAGATTTCTTATGTCCAACAAACTTGAACTGCTCACCCCGCAGAACAGCCAAGTGATTTTCATCGACCAGCAGCCACAGATGGCTTTCGGTGTGCAGTCTATAGACCGCCAAATTCTGAAGAACAATGTCGTGGCGCTGGCCAAATCGGCCAAAGCCTTCGGTGTTCCTGCAACTATAACGACGGTCGAGACGATCAGCTTCTCCGGTCACACCTATCCTGAGTTACTTGCGGTCTATCCAGACAACAAATTGCTGGAACGCACCTCGATGAACTCGTGGGACGACCAGAACGTGCGCAACGCGCTGGCCGAACATGCCGCGCAGGGTCGCAAGAAGATTGTGGTCTCGGGTCTTTGGACCGAGGTCTGCAACCTGAGCTTTGCGCTGTCGTGCCTCAAGGACACCGATTACGAGATCTACATGGTAGCTGACGCTTCGGGCGGGACCTCCGTCGAGGCTCATGGATACGCGATGGACAGGATGGTGCAGGTCGGCGTGGTGCCAGTGACCTGGCAGCAGGTTCTGCTGGAATGGCAGCGCGACTGGGCTCGCAAGGCGACTTATGACGCCACGCTTGCCATCGTGAAGGAGCATTCGGGCGCATACGGCATGGGTGTCGATTACGCCTACACCATGGTCCACAAGGGGCCCGAGCGTGTGGGCCACGGCAAGACCGTCGGCCCGAATCCGGCGGCCTGAGCCCCTCCTGCAGCAGCCTGGTCCGGCCAGGCCGCTGCCTCCCTTTCATTTTCACGGAGGCTGAATTGGCTGAGAAACCTGCCGTTCAAATTTCCTATCAGGATCAGGGCCACAAGCCGCTTTGTTGCTCGCATTGACCGATTGGAGGGCGAAGGCGAACTGACCATCTCGAAGGTCTCGGATGTGCTGGTCATTGCCGATCACACCCTCGTTCCCAACACGTTGCGCGGCACGGGCGCTGCCTCGAGCTTGGTTGAAGCCTTGATCACGGATGCTCGTGCCAAGGGTTATCGCATCATGCCGCTCTGCCCCTTCGTTCGTGCGCAGTCTCACAAACATCCGGAGTGGTCCGATGTCATTCAACCTTGAGCCGGGGAGCGCACTCTCGATCGCGATCCTGTTTCTCGCGCATTTGGGGCTCTGCGCGGCCTATATCCAGGGCGGGCTGGTGAAGCTGACCGATTTCCCCGGCGCCGTCGCCGAGATGGCTCACTTCCGGCTGGCCCCGCCCGTTCTGTTCGCGGTTCTGGTGATCGCGCTTGAGCTAGTCKCCTCAGCGATGGTGATGACGGGCTTCCTGCGCTGGCTCGGTGCGCTGGCGCTGGCCGGATTCACGCTACTGTCCACCCTGATCGCGCTGCGGTTCTGGGAGCGGCCTGCAGGCGAGGCGCGGCACGCGGACGCGAACGCCTTTTTCGAACATCTCGGTCTGGCCGGGGGATTCCTGCTTGCCGCCTGGCTGGATCTCGTTCGGGCCCCACCCCTCGTTCTGTGACGAATGCAATCACAGCGCCCGCAAGGAGAACAGCAATGTCCGGGAAAGACCTGATCATCGTCAATGCCAAGATCACGACGCTCGACCGCCAGAACCCTGCGGCCGAGGCCGTGGCGATCCGGGATGGCAAGTTCCTCGCCGTCGGCTCCGAGGCGGAGGCGCGCACCGCCGCGCCCGAGGCGACTGTGATCGACGCCAAGGGCCGCCGCCTGATCCCCGGCCTGATCGACAGCCACATTCATCTGATCCGCGGCGGGTTGAACTACAACATGGAACTTCGCTGGGACGGCGTGCCCTCGCTTTCCGAAGCGATGGCGATGCTGAAGCGCCAGGTGGACCGCACCCCCGCCCCGCAATGGGTGCGCGTGGTCGGCGGTTTCACCGAGTACCAGTTCGCCGAAAAGCGCCTGCCGACGCTTGACGAGTTGAACGCCATCGCCCCGGATACGCCGGTCTTCATTCTGCATCTTTACGACCGGGCGCTGCTGAACGCCGCAGCGCTGCGGGTGGTAGGCTACACCAAGAACACGCCGAACCCGCCGGGCGGCGAGATCGCGCGCGATGCCGCTGGAAACCCTACCGGCCTCCTGCTGGCTCAGCCCAATGCGACAATTCTCTATTCGACGCTGGCGAAAGGGCCAAAGCTCGATCCCGACTATCAGATCAATTCCACGCGGCATTTCATGCGCGAGTTGAACAGTCTCGGCGTCACCTCGGCCATCGACTCAGGCGGTGGGTTCCAGAACTATCCCGACGATTACGCCATCGTCGAGAAGATGCATGCGGAAGGCCAGCTGACCGTGCGGATCAGCTACAATCTCTTCACCCAGAAGCCGAAGGAGGAACTGTMCGATTTTGCCTCCTGGGCGAAGCAAGTCAGCCCCGGTCAGGGCGACGATACGTATCGTCATAACGGCGCGGGCGAAATGCTGGTCTATTCCGCCGCAGACTTTGAGGATTTTCGTGTCGAGCGCCCAGAGATGCCGGCCGACATGGAGACCGATCTGGAGCCAGTGATCCGCCTGCTTGCAGAGAACCGATGGCCTTGGCGTCTGCATGCCTCCTATGACGAGACGATCTCGCGCGCGCTCAACGTCTTCGAGAAGGTGAACCGGGACGTCCCCTTGCAAGGAATCAACTGGTTCTTCGACCACGCGGAGACGATCAGCGACCGTTCGATTGATCGGATCGCCGCGCTCGGCGGCGGGATTGCCGTTCAGCACCGGATGATGTTCCAGGGCGAGTATTTTATCGAACGTCACGGCGCCAAGGCTGCGGAGAATACCCCGCCGATCCGAAAGATGCTTGCAGCAGGCTTGCCCGTTGGCGCGGGCACCGATGCCACGCGGGTAGCCAGCTACAACCCCTGGGTTTCGCTGTCCTGGCTGGTGACCTCGCAGACGCTGGGCGGCACGCGGCTTTATCCGGCGGCCAACCGTCTGGACCGGGAGACCGCGCTGCGGCTTTGGACCGAGGCGAATACGTGGTTTTCCAGCGAGGTGGGCAAAAAAGGGCAGATCAAAATCGACCAGCTTGCTGATTTTGCCTTGCTGTCGGACGACTACTTCACGGTGCCTGAGGCCGAGATCGTGCACCTGCGCTCGGTTTTGACGGTACTGGGCGGCAAGGTCGTGCATGGTGAGGGCGACTACGGCCCACTCGCCCCCGCATTGCCCGCGCCAATGCCTGACTGGTCGCCGGTCGCGACGTTCGGTGGCTACTACAGAACGCCGGAGACACAGGCGAAGCTGGCGATGAGCTGCGGTTGTTCGCAAAGTTGCGGAGTGCATGGTCACGACCATGCAGCGGCACTTGGCGCGAATGTCCCCGCTGCGGACGTCCGCAGCTTCTGGGGCGCCTTTGGCTGTGGCTGCTGGGCGGTGTAGCGCCGTCAGCAACTTCTCGACCTCGCTGATGAGCGGCAAGGGCGCGCCTCACCCGCCTTCACAATATTCAAGCCGGTGCGGTCCCACGTTCCGCCGGAAAGGAGCCGAGATGTCTCTCCAAGATACAACGCTGCCCGCCAGAGGCCCGCTGAGTTTCCCGGTCTTCCGGGCACTGTGGATTGCCACAATCATCTCGAACATCGGCACCTGGATGCATGATGTAGGTGCTGGCTGGCTGATGACCTCGCTGTCGCCAAGCCCGTTTCTAGTGGCTCTGGTGCAGGCCGCCACAACGCTTCCGATGTTTCTGCTGGCGCTGCCCGCCGGGGCCATGGCCGACATCGTGGACCGGCGCAGAATGCTGCTGACCGCGCAGATCCTCGGCCTTGCTGCCGCAGCCGCTCTCGCCGTTCTGACCCTTCAGGGGCTGACCACTCCGTGGGTGCTGCTCGCGGCCACCTTTGTTCTCGGCGTGGCGGCGGCGCTGAGCGCGCCGGTGTTTCAGGCCATCGTCCCGGAACTGGTGGACAAGCCCACCCTGCCCGATGCAGTGGCGCTCAACAGCCTCGGCGTCAACATCTCGCGCGCCATCGGTCCGGCGCTTGGCGGAGTGATCGTGGCGATGGCTGGCGTTCCGGCGGTCTTCGCGCTCAACGCTTTGTCGGTGCTGGCGGTGTTGATCGTGCTTGTGACATGGAAACGCGCGCCCACCGCTCGCAGCCTGCCACCCGAACACTTCTTCGGCGCGCTGAGGGCCGGCTATCGCTATGCGCGGCATTCCCCGGCCATGCGGTTGGTCCTGGTCCGCACCCTGGGCTTCTTTTTGTTCGGCAGCGCGCTCTGGGCGATGCTGCCGCTGGTGGGGCGGCGTGAACTGGGGCTCGATGCGGCCGGCTATGGCGCGCTTTTGGGCTGCATGGGTGCTGGTGCCGTTGTCGGCGCACTGCTTCTGAAACGACTGCGCAAGACGGTGGAAGCCAACACGATTTCCATCTGGGCGACGCTGCTGTTTGCGGCTGCGACCCTGGCACTGGCGCTAGTGCCCAATGGCTGGCTCGCGGGGGCGGTGATGTTTGCCGCAGGCCTCGCTTGGATCGGCATGCTCACCTCGCTCAACGTCGCAGCGCAGATGGCCTCGCCCGGATGGGTCAAGGCCCGCGCGCTCGCTGTCTACCTGCTGGTGCTTCAGGGCGCGATGACGAGCGGCAGCATTCTCTGGGGAACGCTTGCGAGCCGCTCGAGCGTGACCGGCGCCCTGACGATTGCCGCTGCCGGCCTGGCACTAACGATCCTTCTGGCGTTGCGCTGGCGGCTGCCGATAGATGCGGCAACCGATCTCTCTCCATCGAACCACTGGGCCGAGCCTGTGGTCTCCATCCCGCTGGCCAACGACCGTGGCCCGGTGCTGATCGAGATCGAATACAGCATCACCCCGCAACGGCAGGCTGATTTTATCGCCGCACTGCACCGTTTTCGCTCAGTCCGGCAACGCGACGGCGCGATTCGTTGGGATGTTTGGGAGGACGTCGCCCAACCGGGCCGGGTCATCGAAAGCTTTGTTGTCGAAAGCTGGATCGAGCATCAGCGCCAGCACGCGCGTGTCACCCACACCGATGCGCTCGATCAGGACCTGCTGAACGCGTTCCATATCGGCGACCGGCCACCGATCGTTCGCCACCTGCTGCGGCCGCTGTGACCTGTTTGGTTGAAGGAGAAGCACCATGAGCTGGAATCCCACGCAGACCCCCGATTGCCCCGAAGCCAGCGGCCTCGACGCCATCGAGACCCTCATCATTCCCCGCACGCGTGATCTTGGCGGGTTCGAGGTTCGCCGCGCCTTGCCCGCGCCCAAGCGGCAGATGGTCGGGCCTTTCATCTTCTTCGACCAGATGGGCCCGGCAGAATTCCTGACCGGCGGTGGCATCGACGTGCGGCCGCATCCGCATATCGGCCTCGCGACCGTCACCTATCTTTACGAGGGCGCGTTCCATCACCGCGACAGCACCGGCGCCGACCAGATGGTCTACCCGGGCGAGGTGAACTGGATGATCGCCGGCAATGGCGTCACCCATTCCGAACGCACCAGCGAGGAAATGCGCCGCCGGCCCGGCACCGCTTTCGGGATCCAGACTTGGGTCGCGCTGCCGGACCACGCGGAAGACACCACGGCGAGTTTCGAGCATCACGGCCGCGAGGCGCTGCCCCTMCTCGAAGACGAGGGCAAACAGGTCCGCCTGATCCTGGGCTCGGCCTGGGGCGCACGCGCCCCGGTCAAGACCTTCACCGAGACTTTTTATGCCGATGCGGTTCTGGCTGCGGGCGCAAAGTTGCCATTGCCCGACGATCACGAGGATCGCGGCGTCTATGTCGTCGAGGGCAGTATTCTTGTCGCCGGGACCAGCTTCCCCGCAGGGCAGATGATGGTGTTCCGCCCTGGCGACCGGATCAGCCTTACTGCCGGCGAAACCGGCGCGCGGCTCATGGTGCTGGGCGGCGAGACGATGAACGGACCACGCTACATTTCGTGGAATTTCGTCGCATCGTCGCAAGAGAAGATCGACGCAGCAAAAGAGGCCTGGCGCAAGGGCGACTGGGAGCATGGCCGCTTCCGACTACCTCCCGGCGATGAGGCAGAGTTCATTCCGCTGCCCGAACAGCTGAGGTGATCACGGCACAGGTTCAGCTGCCTCTCGGTGATGCCCCTGCCACCCATCGCGTGACGCCAAGGGGGCCGGGCTTTCAAACAATTTTCTTCATCACACCCATCCGCAACCATGAAAAGCGAACGAAAAATGAATAAACGCCAAGCAATTTTTCCAGCAAACAGGCACGCTCTTTACGAAGAGCATGGCTATTCCGCAGCGATCCGATCGGGCGATCTACTCTTTGTTTCGGGGCAAGTCGGCAGCCGTGGCGATGGATCACCCGAACCCGATTTCGAACGTCAGGTCCAGCTGGCCTTCGACAACCTCAAGGCCACACTCGACGCCGCAGGCTGCACGTTCGACGATGTCGTTGACGTCACGACATTTCACACGGAGCCGGAAAACCAGTTCGCAGCTGTCATGGCAGTCAGGCAAAGGAACTTCACCCAAACGCCTTACGCGAACTGGACAGCCATTGGGGTGAATTGGCTGGCCGGTTTCGCTTTCGAGATCAAGGTCATCGCGCGCATACCAGAGAGAAAGTAAATCCGAAGGCTTTAATTCATCCGGCGACCGTCAAGACAAATTTCTCCTGCGATCTGTCTAGAAAATCATCGCCTAGAAATTGTTACTTGGCGGATCGCGCAAGTTTCTGACGCGACCGCGATGTTGCTTCTCGCACCTTGACCTATTTCAGGGCCAGAAGGGCGACATACCGCCTTCCTCGCTACCATTTTGAAAGCAGCTGCTTTGGACCCGAATGCGGCGTTCCATAGACATCGAGCAAAAAAGGACAAAACATGATTGATCTCAAGGGCAAGCGCGCCCTCGTCACCGGAGGATCCAGAGGGATCGGCGCGGCAATCGCGCTGGCGTTGGCCGAACACGGGGCGGACGTCGCGATTACGTATCAGAATTCGGTCGAGCGTGCGGACAGCGTCGTATCCTCGATCAAAAAGCTGGGCCGCCGTGGATTGGCGATCCAGGCCGACAGCGCCGATCCCGACGCCATCAAGCGGGCCGTTAGCGAGATCGTCGCAACGCTCGGTGGTCTCGATATTCTGGTCAATAGTGCCGCCATCGCACTGGCCGGAGCAATTGCGGATATTGATCTTGCAAAATTCCAGGAATTGATGGACGTCAACGTGCGCGGGCCGGTCGCCTTTGCACAAGCCGCGATACCGCACCTGCCCGAGGGCGGCCGCATCATTTCGATCGGATCGGGCCTTGGAGATCGCGTCCCATTTCCGGGCGTGACGGCCTATGCAATGTCGAAGTCGGCGCTCCTCTCTTTCACGCGTGGCTTGTCGCGCGAGCTTGGCCCGCAAGGCATCACCGTGAACCTCGTTGCGCCCGGGTCAACCGACACCGAGGCAAACCCCGCTGATGGCGAAGGTGCTGATTTCCAGCGGAGCCTCTCGTCGATCGGGCGTTTCGCGCAACCGCGCGAAATCGCAGATGTTGTCGCATTTCTCGCAAGCCCTGCGGCAAAGATGGTGAYCGGCGCGGTCGTTGCCGTCGATGGAGGCGCGAACGCGTAAACTGGTCACGCGGGCAAACGTTCTTGCTTGGCCTCAACCCCGATGTGAATGCCGTTGCCCTGCGAGGTCATCGGGCCGCCATCAACACAGGCATCCCCATGACCTCGCGCAGGTTAAGGCTGAGGACCGCTAGGCCGCTAGGGTAGACCCAAAGCTGCCTGACTGCTGCCCCACCAGACAGCCGACAGCACATTCTTGCTAGAACCTTCACGGCTCGAAGCGATAGCGATGCTGTGCGTCGATCATGGAGGCGAATGATGATCGCTCGCACCGCCTTGTACTTCGCGTTGATGTTGCTTCCGGCCTGCACCCTCCAGGAGCGCCCGCAGGCCCTGCCCTTCGACCAGCAGAAGGGAGCCGAGGTCGTCGGCTACGGCACGGTCCGATTCTGGGCCGATGGCAACGACAKCCGCGTCCCGGCCTATCTCGACGACCAGTATCGGCAGATTGCGGCATCGGGCTGCCGTGCCTGCCGGAAGGAGGCGAGCTTCCTGGCGATCTCCGGCGGAGGCGGGGCCGGCGCCTACGGAGCCGGCCTCCTCAAGGCCTGGAGCGAACGGGGCGACCGACCGCGCTTCGAAGTGGTCACCGGCGTCAGCACCGGCTCGCTGACTGCACCCTTCGTGTTCGCCGGCCCTGCCTATGATGCTGCACTGGAGGAGATTTACACGCGCTATGGCGACAGCGATTTGTTTCGCAATAGGGGCATCTTGGGCCTCCTCGGCGATTCCCTCTACGACACGGAGCCGCTGCGCCGCCTGATCGAGCATCACGCCGACGACGCCCTGCTCGATACGATCGCGACCGAGCACCGCAAGGGGCGGCGGCTGCTCGTCCAGACGACGAATCTCGATGCGCAGCGACCGCTTATCTGGGATCTCGGCGCCATCGCCGCCAGCGGCAATCCGGAGCGCCGCAAGCTTTTCGTCGATACGCTCCTCGCCTCCGCGGCCATTCCGGGCGTCTTCCCGCCGGTCGCGATCAATGTGGCCAGCGAAGGCCGGCTCTATGACGAGATGCATGTMGACGGCGGCGTCTCCGCTCAGATCTTCTTCGCGCCGCCGGGGCTCGACCTGAACGGTGCTGCCCGCCGCCATTTCGGGCAGGAGCGGCATCTGCGTCTCTACGCGATCCGCAACGGCAAGCTAGGGCCCGAATACAAGGCGAGCGAACGCAGCGTGGTGGCGCTGGCCTCCCGCTCCATCACGACGTTGGTGAAGTACCAATCGCTCGCGAACATCACGACGCTGTCGGAGGTTGCGCGGCAGATGAAGGCCGATTTCGCCTTTGCGGCCGTGCCTAAGAGCTTCACAATGCAGCCGCGCTCGGAGTTCGATATCCTCTACATGCAGGCTCTTTTCAAGGTCGGCTATGAGGATGCCTTGCGGGGACGGGCATGGAGCAAGATCCCGCCCGCCTCGCCGATGTTGGCGCTGCGACGCTAGGCATGCCGAGCTCGGCCGAGCGAGAGAAATTGCGGGCCCGCCACTATCGCGTTAGCTTGCAAGGCTGCTCCGCTATGGAAGGGCTTCCAGTGACTGACCCCAACCGACTGCCGCCCCGCATATGCGAGCTTGGTCCGGATGAACAGGCCGACCTAAAGCGGTTCGCCGCCAGCGACGCAGGCGGTTTTTGCTTATCTCCGTTCAGCGATAGTTCGCGAGATAAGGCGGGTTGCAAATCGAATCCACGCGTCTCGATGATGTGCGAATCGTTGTTGCCGGCCCCACCGAAACGGCCTCGTTGGTCGCCACGGAGCGCTCAGTCGAATTGCTGACCGTCACGCGTTGCGCTGAAAACCGGTCATCGTCCGGACATCCTCAACGATCTTGTCGGCGAGGCTTTGCGCCGCGGGCGACAGCTTCTGCTTGCGCAGCGTGATCAGCGCCATGCTGCGCGTAATGCTCGGTTCTGTCAGCTTCAGCACCGCCGTTGCCTTGAGACTGGCGCTCTTCAGCCGGGAGGCCGGCTGCACGGCGACGCCAAGGCCGGCCTCGGCCATCGCGATGACCGTCTCCGACTGGATGAACTGGTATCGTGTGGGCACCTCCAGTCCGAGATTCTGCATGGCATCGTCGAGGAGCCTGCGCACCGCGGTCTCCCGGGTCTGCACGAGCATCGGAAGTTGCGACAATTCGGTCAGGGTGATGCTGTCGCGAGGGCGATCGAGAAAATGATGGGGCACAAGGGCCTGGAGCGGCTCGACCATGATCGTCGTGAAGTCGAACGTCGTGCCCTCGTCCTCGGGGCCTATCGCGAAGTCGACTTCCTTCTGCCGCAGGGCCTCGTAGAGATCCCGGGACGTCAGCTCCCGGACCGAGACGGCGATGCCTGGATAAGTCCGCACGAACTCGGTCAGCACCGGGGGCAGGTGAATGGAAGCCATGTGCGAAKAACAGGCCAGGGATAGCTGCCCACGCTTGGCGTCGCTCTCCTCGCGGATCCGGCGCAGGCCCAGATTGATCTCGTAAAAGGCCTTCCGCGTGCTGTCGCGGAGATGGTTCCCCTCCACGGTAAGCTTCACGCTGCGGGTTGTCCGCTCGAAAAGGCTCACGCCGAGCTGCGCCTCGATCTGCATGATCTGGGCGCAGACGGCCGAGTGCGACCGGTTGAGCGTTTCCGCGGCGACCCGGAAACTGCCCTTTTCCGCAACCACCAGGAAGGTCTGAAGCACCTTCATGTTGATGCCGCCGATGACGTCCATTGCGGCGCTCTCCCGCTGGTCTGAAAACCTGACCAATCCGTAGGATTTTGCGAATTGTTTTACCAGCGGGGAACGCTACGCTCCTTGGGCTGCGAAGCGATTTTCGGATGAAGCCGGCTTGAAGAAATGGTCCGGCACATCCGGCAGGGGAGGACATGATGGGATCGAGGAAGAACGCGAGGGATCGCCGGGCGCGTGCTGCGCGCGCAGCCMGGTCGGCTGCGGCGAACCCGGTGCTCTCATTCTGCGCCCCATCGCGCCGTTCATCTCAGCGCTGAGTGCCACCCTGTTCTTCGCTCCCTGGCGGATGAGCGGGCGCAGCCGGACGCATCTAAGCAACAGCCCCGAACACACGTCCAGGCCGGTCCTGATCATCCCTGGGATTGCAGCCGACTTCCCATAACGCACGCGGATATTGCCCCAATGGTCTATCATCACCTCTATTCGAAATTCGCCAGGGACGGCCATGTGCGGGCCGGCGTCATCGGCGCCGGCAATTATGGCACCGCGATCGTCACGCAGGATCCCCATACCCCGCGTCTCTCGGTCGTCATCGTCGCGGATATTTCGCTGGACGCAGCCAAGGGCGCGTATCTGAAGGCTGGCTTCGAGCCCGCGATGATCGCCTATGCCGATAGTGTCGAGGCTGCGCAGAGCGCAATCGATACCGGCAAACGGGTCTACACCGACAAGCCCCTGATTGTCGTCGATCTGCCTTCGGTCGACGTCGTCTGCGAAAGCACCGGAATTGCCGAGGCGAGCGTCGTCTATGCGCTGAGAGCGATCGAAAATCGCAAGCACGTCGCCATGATCACCAAGGATTGCGACGTCACGGTCGGCCCGATGCTGAAGAAGCTCGCCCGCGAGGCGGGGGTCGTCTACACGCCGGTCGACGGCGATCAGCATGGACTGTTCATCCAGTTCTATGAATGGGCCAAATCTGTCGGCCTGACGGTCATCAGTGGTGGCAAGGCCACGGATGGGGAATTCATCTACGACGATGAAACGGGTGTCGCGCGCGTCATCACGGACAAGCCGATATATTCACCCTATCAAGCCTCGTTCGTCGTCGACCCGGAAGATCGCAAATACCTCCAGATGATTCCCCAGGGACTCACGCAGGACTATGTCGCGCGACGCACCGCAATATTGAATAAACTGCCGCAGCCTGGCTCCTATGATCTTTGCGAGATGACGATCGCGGCAAACTATACCGGCCTGTCTCCGGCGGTCGATACGCTCATTCATGCGCCGCTGCGCATCACGGAAATTCCGGTCGCCTATTGCGAGCAGGCGCATGGCGGCCTGTTCGATCGCGCCGGCAAGATCGACCTCGCCACCTGCCTCCGGGCCCCCACGGAGTCGGGTCTCGGCGGCGGCGTCTTTCTGGTCGTGCGCTGCGACAACGCCTATTCGAACCACGTCCTGACGACGAAGGGGCAGATCGCCAATTACGACGACACTGCCGCAGTGATCTATCGGCCCTATCATCTGTGTGGCGTCGAGACGTCGACCTCGATCTTGATGGCCGGTCTGCTTGGCATTGATACCGGCTCGGACGACTACCTGCCGCGGTATGACCTGGTGAAGATCGCCGCGCGCGACATTCAGGCGGGCGAGATATTCGGCAACGATCACAGCCCGCAGCTGGTTGCGCGCATCGTGCCCGCGCAGCCCGTCGCGGCGGGCAATCTGGCGTGCTCGCATCTGCTCGTCGGGAACCGCGCCTTGGTCGATATCCCGGCCGGGACCGCGATAACCTATGACATGGTCGAGGAGCCCGCAGCCTCGCCGCTCTGGAGCCTGAGACGGCGGCAGGACCAGACCTTTCTGACGCAAGGTGAGGCCGTTTCTGCCCCCACGCTGGAACAGGTGTGATGGCAGCTCGCCCCCGGATCGTCCTGTTTCACGCGACGCCCGTCGCGATCGAGCCTGTGATGTGGGCGATGGCGCGGCTGTGGCCGGAGGCGGAACCGGTGAACCTGCTGGACGACAGCCTGACGACAGACCGTGCCAGGGATGGGGCGGATCTGTCTGAAGGGCTGACAGAGCGCTTCGTCGATTTCGGCCGCTATGCCCATCGCATCGGTGCCGACGGCATCCTTGTCACCTGCTCCGCCTTCGGCCCGGCGATCGAGCGCATGGCGCAGACGCTTCCCATTCCGGTGCTGAAGCCCAACGAAGCCATGTTCCGCCGCGCCATCGCCACCGGTGGCCGTGTCGGAATGCTGGCGACCTTCGCGCCTGCCGTCTCCACCATGACCCGCGAGTTCGAGGCCTTCGTGACGGAGGCACGGGCTGCGGCAACGCTCGATACGATCGTCGTCGACGACGCCATCGCCCTTTTGAACAGGGGCGACGCCGACAGCCACAATCGCTTGGTCGCCGAACGCGCGCGCGATCTGGGCGGCCACGACGCGATCATGCTGGCGCATTTTTCGACCTCGCGCGCGGCCGTCGCGGTGCGGGCAGTCGTCGATGTTCCCGTGTTGTCGGCCCCGGACGCGGCCGTTGCCCGAATGCGCGAGTTAGTCAAAGGGGGCTGATGCCGTTTGCCCCCTGCCGGGCCGCTTTCCGATGAAGACCGAAGCCAAGCAGCGCTATCTCGAGACCAAGACCTGATATCCCGCAGATCAAACATGGGGCTCCGATCAACGAGGGTTCCCGACCAAGGAGGAGATGCAAATGCCCGGCTTTTTCAAGACGACCTGTGCCGCGATGGCCCTGGCTGCTTTCGCGGCAACAGCGGCGGTGGCTCAAACGACATCAACCACCTATCCGGCCGCCTACGCGGACGTGGTGGCGGCGGCGAAGAAGGAGGGCAAGGTCGTCGTCTACTCKCCGACTGATTCCGGGCAGGCCAACGCGCTCATCAGTGCGTTCCAGAAGAAATATCCCGGCGTCACGATCGACTATAACGACCTCTCGAACACGGCAATCTACAACCGCGTGGTCAGCGAGTTCGCGGCAAAGCAGGTCGGCGGCGACGTGGTCTGGTCGGTCGGCCTCGATCTCCAGGTCCGCCTCGTAGAGGATGGTCTGGCGGAAAGCTATGTATCGCCCGAGGCGCCGAACCTGCCCGGTTTCGCGAAGTACAAGGACGCCGCCTATCTGACGTCGATCGAGCCGGGCGTGATCCTCTACAACAAGAAGCTCGTGCCGGTAGCGATGGTGCCGAAGAACCTGGCCGACCTGACCCGGCTCCTGAAGGAGCATAAGGAGGTCTTCCAGGGCAAGGTCGCAAGCTGGGACCCGGAGAAGTCGGGGCAGGGCTATGTCGCCATGCAGGACGACATGCGCCACAATCCCGGTTTCTGGGCCTTGATGTCCGCCTTTGGCGAGGCCGGCGGCAAGATCTACTCCAATTCCGGGCAGATGCGCGAGAAGGTGGTCTCCGGAGAGGAGATCATCGCCTTTTACGTCAATGGCGCCTACGCGACCGAATGGGTGAAGGCCAATCCGACGCTGGGAATCATCTATTCCGACGAGCGCACGAGCGCCGTCTCGCGTGCGGCGCTAATCGCCAAGAACGCGCCGCATCCCAATGCAGCCAGGCTCCTGATCGACTTCATGCTCTCCAAGGAGGGGCAGAAGGTGATGGGTGAATCCGGACTTCCCTCTGTCCGGAGCGATGTCGAGGGCGTGCCCAATTTCAAGAGCCTGAACGAGCTCGCGAATGGCAAGCTGCAGCCGATCGCGCTCGATGCGGCGCTGCTCGAGAATCTCGATAAGACCAAGCGAGCGGATTTCTTCACCCGCTGGAAGCAGGCGATGCGCCGCTGAGCGGCCCCATCACGCCAAGGCAGAGAAGGACTATTTCATGCGTGCCAGGGGCGATGCCTTGGGTTTYCGCGGGATCACGATCGGCCTGCTCGGATTGCTGGTTCTCGCCCCTGTCGGGCTCATCATCTACCAGAGCGTTCTCGACGGTCCATTCTTCTACGCGACCGCGGGATTCAGCTTTTCGTCCTATGCCTATATCTTCGCTGATCCGGATTTCTATCGTGCGCTGTGGACGACGCTCGCTTTCGCGGTCGGCCTCGTCGTCATCGCGGTGCCGCTCGGGGCAGCGCTCGCCTTCCTGCTGACACGCACCGACATCAAGGGGCGTGCCTGGATCGAGCCCGTCGTGCTGGTGCCGATGTTTCTGTCGGCACTGGTCCTCGGTTTCGGCTATACCGTCTCGGTCGGGCCCTCGGGCTTCGTCTCGCTCGCGGTACAGGATGTGCTGGGCTTCGTGCCCTGGAATATCTACGGGCTGCCCTCGCTCATCGTCATCGGCGGCCTGAGCCATGTGCCTTACGTCTATCTCTATGTCTCATCGGCGATGCGGAACCTCCCGGCCGATCTGGAGGAGGCGGCGCGCACGATGGGCGCCGGCCTGCCACGGATCGCGCTGGAGGTGACGCTGCCGCTCGTTCTGCCTGCGCTGGTCTACAGCGCGGCGCTGAATTTCCTGCTCGCCTTCGAGAGCTTCGGCCTGCCGCTCGTACTCGCCGATCCCAGCGGCGTACTCGTCCTGACGACTTATCTCTACAAGCTCACGACGCTGCTCGGCGTGCCGTCCTATCATCTCATGGCAGCGGTTGCCGTGCTGCTGCTGCTCGTCACCTTGCCGCTTGTCGCGATCCAGCGCCGCCTCCTCGACCGCTCGCGCCGCTATGCCACGGTCGGTGGCAAGGGCGGCCGGCCGACACGGATCAAGCTCGGGCGGGCGGGCCAGGTCGTTGCGCTCTCCCTGATCGGGCTGTGGCTGCTGATCTCGGTCGTCCTGCCCATCAGCGGGATTGCCGTTCGCGCCTTCGTCGACTCCTGGGGGCAGGGCGTGGATCTGCGGGAGCATCTGACGCTGGCGAATTTCCAGCAGCTGTTCCGGATCTCCAGCCTGTCGCGCGGCCTCGTCAATACCGGGCTGATCGCGGTGGTCGGGGGGGYGATCGCGGTTGCGGTCTATCTCGTCGTGGCATTGGCCGGGCATCGGAATACGAGCTTTGCCGCGGTGGCGCTCGACTACATGATCCTGCTGCCACGGGCCCTGCCAGGGCTCGTCATCGGCCTCGCATTCTTCTGGCTGTTCCTGTTCGTGCCATTCCTGTCACCGCTGCGGGCGACGCTGGTGAGCCTGCTCGTCGCCTATGTCGTGGTCGGCCTGTCCTACGGCCTGCGCCTGATCCAGAGCACGCTGCTTCAGGTTTCGCCCGAGCTCGAGGAAGCGGCCCGCACCAGCGGGGCGAGCCTGCAGCGCACCTGGACCGAGGTGGTGATCCCGATCGTCCGTCCCGGTCTCTTCGGCGCCTGGGCGATGATCATGATCATCTTCCTGCGTGAATACGCGACGGGCGTCTATCTCATGACCAGCGGAACCGAGGTGATCGGGTCGCTGATCGTCTCCCTTCTGGCCAGCGGCGATCTCGCCACGATCGCTGCCCTGTCCCTGATCAGCGTCACCTTCACGGCCCTTGGCCTGGCGGTGGCCTTCCGCTTCGGAGCCTATGCCAAATGACGGATCTGCGCGTCGAGAACATCGAATTGAGTCTCGGGGCGACCCCGGTCCTCAAGGGCGCGACCTTCGAGGGGCGCCGCGGCGAGATCGTCGCCTTGCTGGGCGCCTCCGGCAGCGGCAAGACCACGCTGCTGCGGTCGATCGCGGGGCTCGAACACCCGTCAAAGGGACGCATCACCATCGGGGGGAAACCTGTCCTCGATGTCGAGCGCCGCTTCAGCCTGCCGCCGGAGCAGCGCGATATCGGACTCGTCTTCCAGTCCTATGCGCTCTGGCCGCATCGCACGGTGGCGGAGAATGTCGCCTTCGGCCTGAAGCTTCGCGGCGTTGCGGCAGCCGACATCGGCCGGCGTGTCGCCGAGATGCTCGGGCGGCTCGGGCTCGGACATCTGGGCGAGCGCTATCCGTTCCAGCTATCGGGCGGGCAGCAGCAGCGCGTCGCGATCTGCCGGGCACTGGTCTACGAGCCGCGTGCGATACTGCTCGACGAGCCCTTGTCCAATCTCGATGCGAAGCTGCGTGACGAGGCCCGCTATTTCATCCGCAAGCTGATCCTTGACCTCCAGCTCTGTGCCGTCATCGTGACGCATGACCAGAGCGAAGCGCTGGCGATGTCCGACAGGGTGATCCTGCTCAAGGACGGCGCCATCCTTCAGGAGGGAACGCCGATCGATATCTATGAGAACCCGCGCAACCGCTATGTCGCGGAGTTCCTCGGCGCGAACAACCTGCTTCATGGCGAGGCGCGTACCGGGCCTGGCGGGGTGACCTCCATTCATGGCGCAGGCTGGCAGCTGGCCGGCTCCGCGCAGGACGGGGTGACCTCTCAGGCCGCGGTCGCGGTCGTCCGCGTCGACAAGGTGCGGGTCGCCGATGGCCCCGGCCAGAATCGCGTTCCGGTCGAGATCGAAGCCAGCATCTATCTCGGGCAGCACTGGGAATACCGGATGTCGCTGGGCGGCGCGCATCTGCGTGCGTTCGGGCCGCACCCCATCGCTCCCGGGCCTGCCTGGTGCGAGTTTCCGGCCGAGAGCGTGTGGATCTTCGCCGACCGCGCGTCGGCCTGACCCCAGCGTTCAAGCAGGCCGCTTCCAGTGCCGGACGAGCCGCGCGCGGCGAAGGGAACACTGTAGCCAAAGGACGGAAAATAAGATGAAGATTGCAAGCATCAACGCCGTTCTCCCAGTTGACCAAACATCGCCAGGGGCCTCCTTCCCGGCACACGTCGAACGGCTCCGAGAACCGTCAACTGCTTGAACGCCTCGCGATCAGCTGCTCCGATCTCATGCAGATCCTCCGGAACGCATCAGCAAACTGCCTCAAAGGTTACCGCGATCTCGATGGACCCAAGCGTGGCATCGCTTGCTCTCCGAGGACCGTCGCATCAAATGCATCCATCAGCTCGAAGTCGTTGCCCCCCTGCGGAGCTCCTGAATTTCGCGAGCCGCTTGCGATGATTCCTCACACATTGCGCTAAGTCCCCAGCAGCCTGCCGGAAAGCGGACGTCGCCAGCGTCAACAATGGGGCATCCTTCACCGTTTGGCGGGCTGCCGCGAACGTCTTACTTGGGTCGATCCTGGCCTTTCGATCTCGGTCCGAAAGCTGATTCGGTCGAGCCCTTCAACTCGGTTGCTTCCCTCGTATCCTCGCAACTGATCAATCCGGCGCCCTCGGCAGCACGCCCACGACCGCCCGCCCGCGCTCAGTTAGAGCGTAGGTGCTAAAGCCCGCCCACGCTGGCGCGGGCGCCCATTCGATCAGACCCTTGCGAATCAGTTCGTCGCGCGACTTGCTCGGCCGCAAATCGACGCGGCCGGTGTCTGGCCGAAACAATTGCAAAATCCAGATTTCATCGCGCGTCAGCATCCGCCTTCGGTCCACTCTCGGCGAGCGCCTACCAGCAATTTCGTTAGCGGAGCATCGAGCGCCGCGGAGGACTTGCTACTCCGGAGACCCCTCGCTCCGAAGTTCCTGTCCTAACGGGGCGTATCGACCGGCAACTGGCCGGTGTCTCCCACACCTCAGCGGGTGCGCACCGTGCGGAAATAGCTGGCGACATCACCGCCTCTGCCGGCCCACGAGGTGCATAGATTCCAGGCGACATCGCCGCTCGATCCGACATACTGGATATCGGTCTCGAGACCTAAACCAGCACATGAGTCGCCTGCGCCGCCTGCTGTGGATATCGTCACATCAATACAATCGATAGAGGCATCGGTATGGAGATCAATCCGATCTTTAAAGTCATTGACCCCAACAACGTGCCCGAGATCCTCGCAGTCGGTCCCTACAACTGCTCCTGTGCCGGTGGGCTCACAACCTTAACATTCACCCATGTCCAGCTAGATGCCGCCGCACTGTTCCAGTCTACGCCTGCCATGGAGCAGGTCGCGGTGGTTCGTGCTCGTATCGTTCTTCCAACGGAGAGCCTCCGGAATCTTCGTGATTCCCTCAACCAATTAATAGCTGGAGCTGATGCGCAGAACTCCCCCGGATACTCGGAAAGCGCAAATTGACCAAAGCAATCAGTTGCGCAGTCTGGTCCGACTGACCTGGCTTGCGATTGTCCAGAGGTCTCAGTCCGCTGTAATCCAATACTTACCCGGAAAACTTGACGCCGATGCGTCCAGGTGGGGGCGTTGAACTTGCTTCAGCGCTAGCGGTGGCGGGGCTGAAGTCCACGCCGCGTATGGGGCCATAGTCAGTCCCTAGCTATGAGCGCGAAAGCGCGAAGCGAAGAGCCGCACGCCATGGTGTGTGCGAGCCCACGGATTAGGGTATCTGGCTTCACGGCTGGGCGAGGAAGGCTCAAGTTGGCGCCCGGAACTAATTCGGCCAGATTGGATCAAAGGGCGGAGGGATGATCCGCCGAACGTGATCTGCAAGTATTTGAAATTACATTTTAAAATCCGATGCGATGTTCCGTATCCCAGCATTTGCCCCAACGCAGATGACATTCCGGGCCGAGCGCGCCGCCTTTCGAACCTTCGGACAGCTAGCTGTCGTTTCCAAGAAGGTTGTTCAGTCTTGTCCATGGCGACTTTCCGCCGAGGGCTCAGTGAGGGCGGGAGAGGTTGTAGTTGTCGGCCCATGGTCCGATGGCGGCCTGGCGCTCTGCCGAGCTCTGATAGGGTCTTGCATAGGCCCATTCGCGCAGGCTGGTCTGGATGAAGCGCTCGGCCTTGCCGTTGGTTCGCGGGGTGTAGGGCCGGGTGCGGAGATGGCGGGCGCCGGCCTTTGCGAGCGCGGCTGCGAAGAGCTTCGAGCGATAGGCCGAGCCGTTATCGGTCATCACCCGTTCGACCGTGGCGCCGAGACGGCCGAACCAGGCGAGCGCGCGTTCGAGGAAGGCCGTCGCGTCGTCCCGGTCGAGGCTTGGCAGAACTTCGACGAAAGCCAGCCGCGAGGCATCGTCGATCGCGACATGGAGGAGCCGGTCAGCCTGCCCGAACGTAGCTTCCAGGTGCCGGTTCGATCGGTTTCAGCCCGCCGGTACCGGGCCGGTAGGCGGGAACCTCCTCGGCGCCACGATGGGCCTCCATCCAGGCCAACCAGTGAGGCCACCACGACCCCTCGTGTTTTTCGGCGCCAGCCAGCCACTCCTGCGGGCTTTCGGGATAGTCGCTCCGTGTCCAGTAGCCATACTTTGACCGATTGCCCGGCGGATTGATTACCCCCGCGATATGGCCTGAGCCCCCCAGCACGAAGGTCGTCTCGCCGCCCAGAAGCTGCGTGGTTGGATAGATCGAGGTCCAGACCGCGATGTGGTCTTCCTTGGTGGCAAGCACGTAGAAGGGAACGTCGCTCTTACCGAGGTCGATGGGCGTACCGTCCATGGTCAAATGGCCGGGCTTTCGCAAGCCGTTCTCGATATACATCTTTTCCAGGTACCACAGCAGCATCGCGGCGGGCAGCCGAGTACTGTCGCTGTTCCAGAACAGTAGATCGAACGCGGGCGGCTTGCGGCCCATTAAATAGTTCATCACATGGAAAGACCAGATCAGGTCGTTCTCGCGAACCATCGAGAACATGTCCTGCAAGTGATGGTTTTCCAGGTAACCATTCTCAGCCATGTGCTCGCGCAGAACCTGAAGGCGGTCGCGGTCGATGAAGACGCCAATCTCGCCCACATCAGTGAAATCGACCATCGTGGCCAGGATCGTCGCTGTCGCGACACGCTTGTCGCTGCGCGCCGCCATCCAAGCCATTGTGGCCGCCACCAGGATCCCGCCGATGCAGAAGCCGAGGATGTCGAACTTTATTTCGCCGGTCGCCTTACCCATCACGTCCAGCGCCGCGAGTGGGCCGAGGCGCATGTAATCCTCGAAGCTCAGATGGGCGTGCGCACTCGTGGGATTCACCCACGAGATCAGGAAGACACTGTGGCCCTGCGCCAGCATGTAACGGACCATGCTGCTGTCCGGCTTCATGTCGAATATGTAGTATTTGTTGATCCAGGGCGGCACGAAGAGCAGCGGGCGCTTATGCTGCATCTCCGTCAGCGGCTCGTAATGGATGAGCTGCATCAGTTCGTTTTGCCAGATCACCTGGCCGGGTGTCGACGCCAGATCGCAGCCGACGTGGAAGGCTTTGGGGTCGTGGGTGGCGATGTCGAGCCTCCCCTCTCCGCGTTCCAGATCGTCCAGCAGGTTGCGGAATCCATCTAGCAAGCTGCGTCCTTCAGTTTCCAAGAAACGGTCACGCGCCGCCGGGTTCAACGCCAAGTAGTTGCTGGGCGAGAGAGCGCTGAGCAATTGCCGGGTATAGAAGCGGACGCGCAGGTTGTTCTTGCCGTCATGGGGCAGCGACCCGAGAAACTTCTCAGCCGCCCGTTCGATTGCCAGGTGGACGTCGCGCAACCCTCGGCTGAACGGTTCCGAACTCCAGCGACCGTCGCGGAAGCGTCGGTCACTGCTGTCCTCGCCCGGGCCGGACCAAGCTTCGAGCCAGGCGCTTGAGGCGTCCCTCCACAAGTTTATCTGGAATTCGGCCAGCGCCCAGGGATCTTTCAGGAGTTGCAGCGCCACCTGGGTGTAGGCGTTGGCTACCGTCTTKGCATCGACCACTGAGTAATCCTGCCCGGCAGCTTGTGCGACCGCCTTGGCGTGGCTCCACAGCGAAAGATCCAGCGCGCGCTGCATCAGCCCGACGAATTCGGCGGTTTGGTCGGCCATTCTCGACTGGTCCATCCCGTTCCCCTTGTCCACAGCCATGCTGCGCTCGGAAGCTTCTGCCTCAGTGCGAACAGAGTGGCAGAAAGTGCCCGATCGAGCGCGGCCCCGAATTCAGTTCATCAAGAATTCCTAGTCGGCCTCCTCGAGTTACTTGGGCGGCAGGGTGGCGCAATATCGGGGCGAAAATACAGGGACGTTTCATCAGAGGCCCGCGGGCTCCCAAGCTCAGAGGAGTCCGCGGCAATCTCGCCTCGGTGGCGGCGGGCTCGTCGGAGATCGGCGAATCGACGCAGCGCTGATGCCACTCATTGCGCCGCCTTCAATGCGCCAGTGATCCGGGAGCTATTCGTTCGTCTTTATTGGCACCTGGCCCTGCTCCATCACCAATGGACTGCGGGACAAGCCTCCGATGCGATCACGATCTTCGATCAGGGTATGGTCCAGGCGGTGGCCTCGCTCATCCTGCTCAGCGGCATAACCGACCGCGACCCTGTCGCACGCGCGCTCGACATCGTGCCGAAACCGGACCTGCTCATCCGCTTCGAGGCGCCACGCCCCCTCCTGGAGGTGCGCCTTCGGGATCGCTGGCAGAAGATCGGTCCGCTTCAACGCTACTTCGAAATCGATCTGCAAGGCAGCCTGGACCATGTGGACCATGTCGATCTGATTTCGGACATGGTCAGCGCACGCGGGCTCCCCATGAGCCGCATCAGCAGCATCGATGCCCCAAGCCGCAATCTGTCGATCGATCGGATCACCACCGAGGTGCAGGCCAGGATCCGCTGTCGCGGAGGAGCCTACAGCACGCGGTTATCCGGCGCTCTCACATTAAGGCATCGGCCCGAAAGGCGGCTTGCTGTTTTCGCGCGATGGCGAGGGCTCGGTGCTTCCATATTCTATCACGCCTGAGGACGCACTGCGTAGCATGCCGAAATAGTGGGAACGAAAGGCGGGGACGAGGGCCAGCGTCGGATAGAGCGGGTCTGTGAGTGTGCCGAGCCGGTAGGCGATGGGAGGAAGCAGCGTTTTCGAGGTCAGCTCAATCTCGAAATCAGGAAACAGGTCCTGGATGCGGCGCCGTGTCATGGCCCTGACATTGCGGTTMCAGGGATTGGGATAGCGCAGGTCATACCAGATGATCACTCCGTCCGGCGTCAGGACGCGGGTGATCTCGCGCGCTACGTTACTGGCCATGCCGGGGCTCAAGATCGAGGAGAACACCGTGAAAACCAGGATGAAATCGAAACGCTGGTCGGGAAACGGCACGTGCTCGGCATTCGCTTCCGTGAACGATACGTCCGGGCATTTCCGTTTGGCGGTTGCGAGGCTTTCCGGGAGCAGGTCGACCCCGAACAGACGGTCGTTGGGAAAGCCGTAGCGCTGCAACTGGTGGATCAGATCCCCTGTCCCGCAGCCCAGATCCAGGACCCGATAGCGCTTGAGGGGAGGGGTCGTTTCGCGATCAAGCAACCGGTACAGGGCGATATCGCGATCGCGCACCATGCGCAGGCGTCCGGGGCGTTTCTCCTTCTCCGGGTTTACGCGATCCCTGTCCGCATATTTCGCATAGGCGGATTTGAGGCGATCGACCTCGGCCGCCGTCGTGTGATCGCAGACATCGTCAGTGTGTGGACGCATTTGAACGACCGGCATTGCAATCTCCCAGGCTGAATCGCCGATTGCCTCTCGCCAGCAGATGCGCTCGGGGCCATGCCACCCTTTCCAGGCGTGGGGATCAATTGGAACCCTACCGACAACACAGCGAGCGGGACGACCGAACCGGCATCGTGCGTACCCATCGAGGCCTGGTCGCCGCTGAGCTCGAGCTCCCGCCTCATCCGGCCAGACGGTCATCGAGACGCCTGCGAGAGTTTGGAGGCCGCGACGCCCACGGTCGGCATCCAGGTCGCACGCTATGCGAGGGCTCCATTTGCCCGGGGCTTCGGTTTCAAAGGTCAGCTGCGCCCAAGCGAGCCAAGACTGTCTCTGGTAGGCGCGAGGCAAAGGCTCGACATCCTCCGAATGGAGGATGACCCGGCATTTCCAGGCCGTCCGAGTGAACATTCTCCCGTGGCACCGAGACGCCGTCCTGGCGCAATCGCTGCTGGCTTCGTTCATGCGAAGGATGATCAAGGCGGTCGCCGAATGTGCGGTGGCGATCGACGCCAACACCTATTCGGTGCCGTGGCGCTGATCGGCCAGCGGGTCCGGGTCACGGCCGGCGATGAGATCGTGCGCATCCATCATGGCGGGCGGGAGGTGGTCAACCATGCCGAGTTAAAGGGGCGTCATGGCCGGATCGTCGACGATGCTCATCTGGCCGCCTTAGTCGGAACGGCCGAGTGGCTCGTCTCGCTCCGCTAAGATCACTTCCGGATCGACGAGGCCGGCCGCCGCGAACTCAACGATCCGGGAGGCGCTGACGCTGTTTTGCGAGCGGGAGGTCGTGCGCTGCGATCAGCGCCGGATCGACATGTCCTTCGGGCTCGCGCGCTTTCCCTACGTGCGCGATCTCACCGGACTTCGACTTCGGGGCACACTTCTCGCTCGACAAGGCGCAGATCCGCGAGATCGCTACGGGACGATTCATCGCCAATGGCGAGGCGGTCCTGCTTCGGGGCCCGCCGGGCGTGGCCAAGACCCATCTGGCGGTCGCGCTCGGACGCGAAGCCATCGTCACAGGCTACTCGCTTCACGCCGGCGACGACGTTGGTCGCGCAACTAGCCAAGGCCTATGCCGAGGGGCGCCTCGAGGAGAGGCTCAGCCACTACGCCAAGCCGAAGCCACTGATCGTCGTTGAACGTGGCTATCTGCCGTTCGAGCTCGACGCCGCGCATCTGTTCTTCCAGCTGGTCAGCCGTCGTTAAGCTGGGCGCGATGCCGGTAACCTCCAACCGGGCCGTCAGAGAATGGGGCTCGGTCTTCGGCGATCCGATCGTGCGACAGCTATCCTCGATCGGCTCCTGCACCACAGCCACGTCATCACCATCCGCGGAGACAGCTATCGGCTCCGTGAAAAGCGTCGCAGCGGCCTTTTGCAAAAGGCTGCTGCGACGCATCAACCCGCAACCTCCTGAGAGGAAACGGCTTGGGGGTCAGTTCTTTATGACGGAGTGGGGTCAGTTTCGGATGGCGGTGGACAGCATCGAATTTCTCGCGCGGTCAGCCGGCTCGAGTAACATGGGGCCGGCGGTCCACCTCTAGTGCAGCACGCMCGCGAGAGCTTGCGGGCCACCGCGACGATCACGCGCCTGCGGCCCTTCAGCCGGGAAAGCCGCGCGCCGAACTTGCGCAGTGGCGACGATTGTCCTCGACCGTTCATGATCGTGTTCGCGGCCAGGAACAGCGCCGAGCGCACCTCGGCATCGCCGGCTTTCGATGTCCGCCCCGGGTTGTCGCGCTCGCCTGACTGGTCGTGGTGCGGCGTGAGCACGAAGTGGGCCGCCACTGTTTTTGACCGCCGGAGCCGTGTCGGATCGTAGACGGCGGCCTTGAACGTCAATGGTGCGATGGAACCGACGCCTGACAGCGTCATCGCCCGCCTGGTTGCGGCACCGAGAGAGCCGAACGAACCGGACCATGGTCGCAGGTTTCGCTGCCACGCCCTCAGACCAAGGTCGGAGGTTTCGGCCCCAATGGGCACAGACCAGCGGCCCCCCAAAGGCACGCGCTGGTCCCGAAAATACCGTGACCTTGTCCTCTAACCACCTATACGTTGGTGGAGTTAATGTGCCCCTAATATTAATCCGCGTTTTGCAATTTGGGGTCCATCATGGCTTCGAGCTTTGTTGTCAATCTCGCCGATCTGAACAAGATTCTTGAGCAGATCAAGGTTGCTGAGCGTAATATTGCGGGTGAAAGTCTTGTCGATATTATCGGTCAAGATGCATCCTTGCTGCCAATCGGCCTTAGAACGGTCGATGGCAGTAACAATCATCTCCTKCCAGGTCAGAGCCAGGCYGGCGCTGCGGACGRAATCTTCCCGCGGCTGCTGACCCCGACCTACATCAATGATGCCGATGGCGACATGATGCCGCTCGGCCCCCCCGGAGCACCGGTCGTCACCAATACCAATTACGACCCCACCATCACCACCTCGAGCAACCAGCCGGGTGTKAACGTCCACAGCGTCGCGGATGCCGAYCCTCGCATCATCTCGAACCTGATCGTCGATCAGACGCTGACCAACAGGTCTGCCCTGATCGCGGCGCTCGAGAGGAGTGCGGCGGCCGGTGGTATTTCGCTGACGCCAGGGTCTTCCGTCGCGGCAGCCGCCGCCGATCTGATCCTGGCCGCGCGTGATGCGGCTGCCGCGGCTGCTCCCTTCGCCGCGGCAACGGCGTTAGCTTACGGGCAGGCCGTGACGGCTGCGGGAATTGTACAGACCCAGATCAGCAGCGCGCTTGCGAGCCTGACGGCGCTTCGCGCCGACGTGGCCGCCGATGGC
>NZ_JBFTLD010000050.1:0-31399 GCF_056396265.1 Allobosea sp. 05T422_2
GCGCCAGCGCCTGCACCGCAGCCTGGAAGGCCGACTTCCCCAACAGCGCCTATAATCTCGGCTCGGACGATCCGCCGCCGGTGAAGAAGCTGCTGGGCGACCTGATCAGGCATGCCGGCTCGAAATCGATCCTGCTGCCGACGCCTGCACCATTGGTCAAGTTCGCCTTGAACACGCTTGACGCGATCAATCTGCCGATCATGGACCCGGAACAGTACATGATCGCCGACGAGATCTGCATTCTCGACACCAGCAAGGCCAMGCGCGAGCTCGGCTGGACCCCGAAATACCGCGACGAGGACATGCTGCTCGCCGCCTATACCGAATATCGCAAGAGCAAGGGCGAGCAGAGGAGCAAGGCCGCATGAGCATGCCAGCTTTCAGGAACGACGATTCCCCAGCCCGCCCGAAGCTGATCAGCGTCGAGGAGGCCAAACAGCTCGACGCCGCACAGGTGAAGGAGCTCTTTGCCAACCACATCAACCCCGGACAGCTGCATTTCCTCAAGCTGCTCGGCTTCGACAAGATCATCGTCGATCGTGCCGAGGGCATGCATTACATCACCCGGGACGGACGCAAGATCCTCGATTTCTTCGGCGGGTTCTGCTCGGTCGCCTTCGGCCATAACCACCCGCGCATCATCGCCGCCCGGCAGAAGTTCCAGGACKAGAACCGCCACGAGATCTGCATGGCGTTCATGTCGCAATATGCGGCCGCCCTGGCCCGGAATCTCGCCACGATCTCGCCCGGCGATCTCGACATGGTCTTTCTCGGCTCGACCGGCTCGGAAGCCATGGAAGCTGCGCTGAAGGTCGCCGAGCAGGTTCAGGGCCCGGGCAAGTCGAAGATCCTGCATGCCGCGAATTCGTTCCACGGCAAGACCAAGGGCGTGCTCTCGGTCACGGATTCGACGCTCTACCAGTCCCAGTTCAAGCTCGTCGAAAACCGGGTCAAGGTGCCGTTCGGCAATATCGAGGCCGTGCGCCTAGCGCTCGAATCCGATCCGGCGATCGGCATCGTCGTGATGGAGACGATCCAGGGTGGCGGCGGCATCGTCGAAGCCCCCGAAGGCTTCTGGCGCGACTTGCGCGCGCTCTGCGACAAGCACGGCGTCCTCTGGATTGCCGACGAAGTGCAGTGCGGGCTCGGCCGCACCGGCCAGTTCTTCGCCTTCGAGCGTGACGGCGTCGTGCCCGACGTCACCGCACTCGCCAAGGCTCTCGGCGGCTCCAAGGCTGCGATGGGTGCGATGATCGCCCGGCGCGAACTCTACATGAAGGCCTATGGCAAGCCGAAAACCGCATTGATCCATGCCCAGGCCACCTTTGGGGGCATGGGCGAGGCCTGCGTCAGCGCGATCGAGGCCCTCAACGTGCTCTATGAGGAAGACCTCATGGGCAACGCCAAGCGCCAGGGCGACTACCTGATCGAGAGGCTGAACACCCTTCGCGCCAAGCACCCGACGCTGCTCAAGGAGATCCGCGGCCGTGGCCTGATGATCGGCGTCGAGTTCCAGGACATCAGCGAGGCCATGCCTTTCGGCGTCAAGCACATGGTCGCGCTGCTCGACGACAAGCTGAAGGGTTCGCTCTGCGGCTTTGTCGGCGCGCTGCTCCTGAAGGATTACGACGTGCTCGTCGCCTTCACCGAATACAACCGCAACGTCATCCGCCTCGAACCGCCGCTGATCGTGACGCGCGAGCAATGCGACCAGTTCATCGAGGCACTCGACGACCTGCTCTCGCGCGGCATCACGCGGATCGTCACCGATTATCTGCGCAAGGTTGCGACCGCGAAGAACTGAGCTCCCTGCCCAGGCAGCTTCCCCAGGGTCGGCATGCGCCGGCCCTTTTGCGTCGCAGCGCCTGCTGACAGAAATCCGTGGCCGCTCGTGCAGAACTCTCCCTTCCGCAGCATCAATCCGGTGAGCCATGTTGAGCCATCTCTCCTTCGGCGTGTCCGATCTCCCACGGGCGATTGCCTTCTATGATGCTGCACTGGCGCCGCTCGGCCTCGTGCGGGTCTGGACGGTTGCCGATGGAGCAGGCTACGGGCCGCCGAATGGCGGCGATCTCCTGGCGCTGAAGCTGCAGGCTGGCCCGGTCACTCCGCCGGGGCCGGGGTTCCACCTCGCTTTCGCGGCGGGGACGCGTCAGGCTGCCGACGATTTCCATCGGGCCGCGCTTGCGGCAGGCGGACGGGACAACGGCGCCCCCGGGTTGCGACCGCGCTATGCACCTGACTATTACGCCGCCTTCGTCATCGATCCGGAAGGCTATCGGCTTGAAGCCGTCACCCGGGCAACCGCCTGAACGACGTTAGCCCGCAGTCACGCGGCGCCAGAAGCCGGATGAGAAGCCCGGATCGACATGCCGGGCAAAATCCCGCCACTGCGGGAAGGATGCCTCGAAGGTCGCAGGCGACATGCGGGCATCCTTGTAAGGGTTCACCCGGCCGCCCGCCGCGATTGCCACGCGATCAAGCTCGTCCAGCAGCTTGAGCGTCCGCTCGCCGCGATGCGGGAAATCGAGCGTCAGCGTCGCGCCCACAACCGGAAACGACATGATGCCTGGCGACGGCACGTCCCCAAACAGCTTCAGCACCGTCAGAAAGGATGCCTCGCCAGCCGCGAGCGTGCGCCTCAGCATCTCCTCGACCGCCCTATGCGCCTGCGCCATCGGCACCGCGCATTGGAACTGGCGCAAGCCCCGAGGGCCATAGGCGCGGTTCCAGTTACTCACCCGGTCGAGCGGGTAGAAGAACGGCCGATAGGGAATGCGCCTCGGCTCCGGCGAACGCGGCTGCGCGGCCCGGTAGAGCATGTTGAAGGCACGCAGCGTCAGGCGGTTGATCAGCGGAAAGGGAGGATTGATCGGGAATGGCAGCGGGCGCGCTGCGCGCGACTGCGGCAATTCCGACGCCGGAGCATGATTGGCACGGAAAAAAACGCCGCGTCCGAAGCTAGTCCCGCCAGCAAGCGAGTCGATCCAGGCCACGGTGTAGTCATGGGTTGCATCGGATTCCGCCGCGACCTCGAAGAAGCGCCCGAGGCTCGGGAAATGGATCGCCTCCTGACGCATCTCGGCGGATGGGATCGGCATCAGCTGCAATGTCACCTGGGTGATCAACCCGGTCAGCCCATAGCCGCCGATCGTGGCGGCGAAGAGCTCTCTGTTCATGTCAGGCGCGCAGGTGAGCCGGGCCCCGTCCGAACGCGCCAGCTCGAAGGCACGCACATGCCGCCCGAACGTGCCGGCGCGATGGTGGTTCTTGCCGTGCACGTCGTTGGCGAGCGCCCCGCCAACGGTGACGAAGGCGGTGCCCGGCGTGACCGGCAGAAACCAGCCCAGCGCAACCACATGCTCCAGGATGGTGTCCAGCAACACTCCGGCTTCGCAGGTGATCAGTCCGCTTTCGCGATCGAAGGCCAGGATCTGATCGAGGCGACGCGCCGCGATCAGCCCGCCGCCATCATTGAGGCAGGAATCGCCGTAGGAACGGCCATTGCCATAGGCGAGCACGGTCGAAGGGTAGCGCGCAGGCTCGGCACTCCAGGCGTCCGGCATGATGATCTGCGTATTCCGGGCGATGAGGCCGCCCCAGGACCGATATTCGGGCGCTCGTCCGTTCACGGCAGGACCGTCGCGGCGACCATGATCAGCAGCACCAACCCACCCGTCACCTGGCTGCGCCAGTCGCGGATCAYGAAGACCAGCGGATCATCCGGCATCTGACCACGACGGGCGAGAAACCAGATCCGCGCCATCTGATAGAGGATGACGGGGCAAACCAGCCAGATGATCTCGGGGTGACGATAAAGCTGCTTCACGGCCGCACTATCGACATAGAGCGCCATGATCAGCGCGCAGGTGCAGCCYGAGGCCATGCCGAGCTGCGACAGGGCCTCGATATCCTCGGCCTGATAGCCGCGGCCGGCCTTCTTCAGCCCGGACTGGTCCTGCGTGATTCGCAGCTCCGCATAGCGCTTGACCAGCGCAAGGCTGAAGAACAGGAACATCGAGAAGGCGAGCAGCCAGGACGAGACCGGAATCGCCGCCGCGGCGTTGCCGGCCAGGATGCGCAGGGTATGCAGAGCTGCAAGCCCGAGCACGTCGACCAGCAGCTTGCGCTTGAGAACGAACAGATAGAGCAGCGCCAGGACGAGATAGGCGGTCAGCGCCAGCAGGAACGTACCCGGCTCAGGCACGAACACTGACGAAGCGAAGGCCGCGATCATCAGCAGTGGCACCGCAGCATAAGCCTGCTTCGCGGTGATCTCGCCGGCAGCCAGAGGGCGCTTGCACTTGGTCGGGTGCCGCCGATCGGCCTCGACATCGACAATATCGTTGAGGAGATAGATCGCCGAGGCGAGCAGGCTGAACGCGACGAACGCAATCGCCCCGTGGCCGAGCGCAGCGAGATCGAACACGTCATGGTTCAGCAGGATGGGGACGAAGACGAGCCCGTTCTTGAGCCAATGATGCGGTCGCATCGCTCGGATCATCGCGCGAACAGACATGTCAAAGCCCTTGTCCACCTTTCAGGGCCGCCAGGCGATCGAACAAAGATCGTCATGGCTTCCCGTGCGAGGCGAACAGGAACGGCCTCGGCGCGTCCTGCTATGGCGGTCAAATCCCTAAACCGCGGTGGAAATCACGTCCGCCTCGTCGARATTCAACCGCCATGCTTAATGACAGGCTGACGATAGGTCAGATTGCCGATGTGCCGCGCGGCCCCCGGAATTCAGGGGGCCTTCTTCGCGGCCACAGCGGTGATCTCGATCGCATATCCCGGCGAAGCGAGCTTCGCTTCCACCGTTGCGCGCGCCGGCGCGCTGCCGCGGGCGACCCATTTGTCCCAGACGGCGTTCATCTCGGCGATCCCAGCAATATCGGTCAGGAAGATCTGAACGCTCAGAATCCGGTCCTTCGCACTACCGGCGGCTTCGAGCGTTTCCTCGAGCAAGGCCAACACCTCCTCGGTCTGCCGCGTCAGCGTCTCCCCTTCGGTCTTCTCCGCGACATGGCCGGCGAGGAAGACAATGCCGTTGAAAATGGCGGCGTCGCACCACCGTTCCGTCAGGCCTATACGTTCGATCGACATGGCTCTGTATCTTCCTGGTTGTTTGAATCGTGACGGCATAGAGCGTCGCGCATGCCAAGCCCCGCCTCGGAGCGCAACTCCACGGCAGACTGGTCCGCATTCTGCGTTGCGCTCCGCATCTTATGGGCGAGCCGGCGCAAGACTCGTCACGGACTGCAAAGGGGTAAGCAACGCCCGACGCACAATCCATGCGCGCGGGCCAATCACGTGCAAGGCACTCTCGCGACCCCGCACGTCCAGGCCTCGACTGGGCAAGAGCTGATCCTATGCAGGCAACGGCGCGAGCTGCGATCAGGCCGAGCGGTCAGACCGGTCCAGTATCCGGCCTCAGGATGTGCGCAGCGCGCGACCGCCCGCTGCGCGATCGCGAGGTCTACTTCATTTCACCGAGATAGGCGGTCGCGTCGATCTCGACGAGACAGTCGGGCGAGCCGAGGCCATTGACGATGCAGGACACGCGATGCGGCGAATCCTCGGCGAAATTGGCGAAATAGACCTCGTTCATCGGCTCCCAATAGGCACGGTCGGTGACATAGACTGTGCACTTGACGACATCCTTCAGGCTGCCGCCCGCCTCCCCCAGGAGAGCGCGGATGTTGTCGATGCATTGCTGCGTCTGACGCCGTGCGTCGCCGACGGCATACTTGCCCTCCCTGTCCATCCCGACGCAGCAGACGAACATGAAGTCCCCGGCGACCGTCGCCTGGGCGAAAGGGAGCCTTCCCTTGAAGACACGGTCGGAAGAGATCGTACGTTTGGGCATCGTGAACCTGTGGGGTGGGAGTTGCGCGGCGGCCGGCCGCTATCGGGCAACAGTCGCGAGGGCTGCACAAGCCAGCAACGGCGCCTGAGCCAAGGCTAACCTATGGTCAGAAGCCCAGCCAGACGGGTCACCCCGTCCAGTCTCAGATTGCTGTGGGAGAACTGGCGTCCCGGAAGGGATTCGAACCCCTGACCTACGGTTTAGGAAACCGTTGCTCTATCCTGCTGAGCTACCGGGACGCACGTGAATGCGTTTAGCATAAAGCGCATGCGGGTGAAGCCTCTTGTTGCAGTCATGCTGAGTCTCATTGCCGCGTCGGGCAAGGCGCTGGCGAACGATTCCTGTCCGGCCGCGGCCGCCGAGACGCCGACGGTTCGTTTGGCTGGCACCGACACCAGCGGCGATCTGCTGCTCGACGATGGCCGGCGGATACGCCTCGTCGGACTGGCCCCTCGGCAGGACGACGCGGAGATCGCGCGTTTCGTCGCGGCCCTGGCAGCGTGGCAAGGCCGCGATCTCCGGATCGTCATCCTGGCCGAGCCCGATCGCTGGGGCCGCATCGCGGCGCGCCTGCTGGCCGATCCGGATACCCAGGCCACCGCACCGCTGGACCTGTCGGTCGCCCTCATCCGAAGCGGCGCAGCCTGGCATCTACCCGATTCCGTCAGCAGCCCCTGCGACGCGCTCTTGCGGGCATCTGCCCCGAATGCCACCCCATCCGCGCGACAAACTGGCCCAAAACCAGCCAATCTCGTCGATGGTCACGATATTGCCGCGTTGAAGGTGCACGCCGGTCGCGTCATCGTGCTGGAGGGGCGGATCGCATCGATCGGCGAGCGACCGCAGCGTTCCTATCTGAATTTTTCGCGCCGGCGGGGAGCCGGTGCGTCGGTCGTCGTGTCGAGGAGGCTCTGGCGGGAGATGCGGGAGGTCGGCTGGACCGCCAGGACACTGACGGGTAAACGCGTGTGGGCGCGCGGCGTACTGAGCGGGCCGGATGGATTGTCGCTTGAACTCCCCTCCCGCGCAGCCCTGGAACTGATCGATTAGAACCATGCTGGCCTTTCGCCGACAGACTGTGTCACGCCCCATGGCGCGACTAGGCGCCCTGCTCCTTCCCGCCCTGCTGCTTTCCGGCTGCTTCGGCGACCAGAGCGTCCTGCCCCCCCAACCGGCCGATGGCGAGCTTGCCCCGCGGCTGAGCACGTTCCAGCGCGCGTCGGACCGCGAGCATTTGCGGCTGCTGGCCGCTTTCGGCGGCGAGTACCGCGCGCCAAACGCTCGGGCCCAGCTCAACGAAGTCGTGGCGCGGCTGGTCAAGGCTGGCGAAGGGCAGATCGGCAGCTACGAGATCACCATCCTGAACTCGCCGGCGGTGAACGCGTTTGCCCTGCCGAATGGCCGGCTCTACGTCACGCGCGGGCTGCTGGCGCTCGCCAACGACACCAGCGAGATCGCTTCGGTGCTCGCCCACGAGATCGCTCACGTAACCGCCCATCACGCCGTCGAGCGGGCTGAGGCCGAAGCTGAGTCTGCGCTTGTCACGCAAGTCGTCACACAGGTGCTCAACGATCCGGCTGCTGGCGCCTCCGTTCAGGCCGGCTCCAAGATCTCGCTCGCCCGCTTCTCGCGACAGCAGGAGCTGATTGCCGACCAGATCAGCGTCCGCAACATCGCGCGCGCCGGCTACGACCCCTATGGAGCGGGCCGCTTCCTGGGCGCGCTCGGCCGCAATACCAGCTTCCGCAACAGCGGCCAGGGCCAGAGCGGCAGCGAGAAGCGGCTCGATATTCTCTCCAGCCATCCCTCGACCCCGGAGCGCGTCGCCGCCGTCACGGCGTCCGCCCGCCAGATCGGTGCACCCGGGCTTGGCGAGCGCGATGCGGCCCGCTGGCTCGCTGCGATCGACGGCATCGCCTATGGCGACGACCCGAGCGATGGCGTGGTACGAGGCCGGCGCTATCTCAACAGCACCTTGCGCATCACCTTCGATGCCCCCGACGGGTTCGACCTCGAGGCGGCGCGCGACATGGTCATCGGTGTCAGCGGCAACGGTGCCCAGGCGCTGCGTTTTGATTCGGTCACGCTCAAGCCCGGCCAGACCCTCGAATCCTATGTCGCCTCCGGCTGGATCGACGGGGTCGAGACCGGCCCCGTCKAAAAGCTCGACCTTKAGGGCCAGTCCGCCGTCCTGGCCAGCGGCAAGGGGACCGACTGGACCTTCAGGCTCGCCGCCATCCAGGCAGGCAATCGCGTCTATCGCTTCATCCTGGCGGCCCGCGGCAGCAGCGATCCGGAGCGCCCGATGCGCGCCGTGCTCAGCAGCTTCCGGGTCCTGACTGCAGCGGAAGCACAGGCCACGAAGCCTCTGCAATTGCGGATCGTCAGCGCCTCCGAAGGCGACACGCCTGCAACGCTGGCCGCCCGCATGGCGACACATGAGCGCGCGTTCGACCTCTTCCTGCTGCTGAACGGGCTCGATCGTAACAGCAAGCTGACGCCCGGCCAGCGCTACAAGATCGTCGCCGAATAGGGGCTGCCCGCGCGGGCAGCCCTGGCTTTCCTTGCTACAGCATCAGGCGCCACCGACGGAACCGGCGTGATCGGCTTCTGCAGGCGCCCCCTGCACCGGCAACAACCTTGCCGGCGCCGCTTCCGAACTGACTGGCCGCAAGGTTCTCCATGGGCGCTCGCCCGATCTGGCCCAGGTCCCGTGGGGTCACGCAGATCAAGGTCCGCCTGCTGATCCACCGGACCGCGCGCGATGGGCGGCCCGTCCAGCAGCTGCCGGATCACGAGAAGACGCTCAGGGCCGCCAAGCCAGCCTGGGAGCGCTTAGTCGCCCTTCTCCCGCGCAAAAACCGGAGCCGTCTGGCCAAGAAAAAACCCGGCGGTTGCCCGCCKGGTTGATTGGCATCATGCCGGAGGAATCGCCTCAGGCGGCTTCTTCCTGCAGATCGTCATTGTCGCTTTCGAGATCGGCATCAGCCGGGTCGACCTCGGTGCCCTTGGCCGCACGACGCGGCGACTTGGCGAGCTGGCCCTCGATCTTCTTCAGCGCTTCGGTCTCGGTCACGTCGTCGACGACCGCGATCTCACGGGTCATGCGGTCAACCGCAGCCTCGTAGAGCTGACGCTCGGAATAGGACTGCTCGGGCTGCGCCTCGGAGCGGTAGAGATCGCGGACGACCTCCGCGATGGCGACAAGATCGCCCGAATTGATCTTCGCTTCATATTCCTGGGCGCGGCGCGACCACATGGTGCGCTTGATCCGGGCCCGGCCGGTCAACGTCGTCAGCGCCTTGCTGACGATATCGGTATCGGCAAGCTTGCGCAGGCCGACGCTCACAGCCTTGGCGGTGGGAACACGCAGCGTCATCTTGTCCTTGGCAAAGCTGACGACGAAGAGTTCAAGCTTGAAGCCGGCAACCTCCTGCTCTTCGATCGCCGTGATCTGGCCGACGCCATGGGACGGGTAGACGACGAACTCGCCCGTCTTGAAACCCTGGCGCACAACAGCTTTCTTCGCAGTGGACATGCCGTTACGACTCCTGACGGGACCGCTTGACACGGCCCACGATGACACGTCCCCGGCCGGAATGACCGGAGACACTCTGCCTGATGCGTTGCAATCCCGACCGAGCGGTCACGGACCCGCAGCCTCACGCTCCCTCAGCCGATTGCTACTTGACCACCGAACACGAAAATCACCACGCTCCGGCCTTCTGCCGGAAGCCCTGGTCATCCCGTATCTATGGGGGTGCCCCGTTTATGAATCCTCGCAGGGGCAGGCGGAACCAATTCGACTGCACGAAGAGGTGTATCACAAAAAACACGCCGAATCAAAGGTAAACGCCGATTAACACCGGAACTGCATGTCGCAGCGCCGGTGTGCTCATCGCTCAGCCTCTTCCCCTTGGGTGAAATTCAGTCGCCTTCGCCGGGGTTCGGCGAGAAATGTTCTTCGAGCTTTCCAGCCACGCCATCAAAGTCCTTGGCGTCGGCCGGCGGGTCCTTCTTCTGGGTCAGGTTCGGCCAGCTCGACGCATATTTCGAGTTGAGCTGCAACCAGCTCTCAAGGCCGGGTTCGGTATCGGGCTTGATCGCCTCGGCCGGGCATTCGGGCTCGCAGACACCGCAATCGATGCACTCGTCGGGATGGATGACGAGCATGTTCTCGCCTTCGTAGAAACAGTCGACGGGACAGACCTCGACGCAGTCCATGTACTTGCACTTGATGCAGTTTTCGGTGACCACATAGGTCATGTCGCCAGTCCTTCCCGGTCCATCCTGCCGGATCATAAAGACCCGGAAGGCGGGTATTTCAAGGTCGATATCCGGGCTGCGGCAGAAAGAAAAATCTCTTCCGGCCAGCTCCGGAAGGAAACTCCTCCTGAAGCACCCAAGCCTGCCCAGGCAGGCCTATCGAACCGCTCCCGCGCTMTATCCGCTCGGATCGTCCTCCGCAAGCGGCGCATCGCCGCGCGTGCTCTCCCCCAAGCGCTCATAGAGCAGTTGCGCCTCCTCATAGGGACCGCGCCTGCTGCCCAGGGCGAGCAGGCGCACCACTATGGTCTCATGCACCAGCGCCAGTGTCAGCACGTCGCCGAGCTTGAGCCCAAGCGCTGCATTCCCTGCACGCCGACCATTCACGCGGACATGGCCGTCATCCACCAGACGCACAGCGACCGAGCGCGTCTTGGCGAAACGCGCGAACCAGAGCCACTTGTCGAGACGCTGGCGATCTTCCCGCAAGGACAGCCTTTCCGCTCAGCCCCAGGTCAGTTGAGCCCCATGTCAGGTCTTGCGCCCGCCGCCCTCGAGCTGGGCCTTGAGAGCCGCAAGCTTCGCAAAGGGCGAATCCGGATCAGGCTCGCGCTCGGCCGGACGCGGCTTTGACGCCTGCTGGAAACGCTCGTTGCCGCGCTCCTCGCGGCGTGGGCCACCTGGGCGTCCATCGCGCTTGAAGTCCGGCCGCGGGCCACGCCCCTGCTCGGGGCGGCCATTGCGCTGCGGCCGGCCGCTGCGCTTCTGATCACCCTCGCGCGGCTGCGCATCCTGTCGGGGAGCATCACCTTGAGACGCATTGGCGGCAGCCGGACGGCCACGATCGCCCTGGCGGCGACGCTCGTCGGGCCGGCCGTCACGGTTCGGACGTTCACCACGCCCTGCGCCAGGCTGACGCTCGCCCTGAGCGCCGTCGCGGCGACCGCGCCCGGCATGCTCCGGCCTGCGCCCACCCTGGTGACGATGCGGCCGCCAGACCTCGATTTCCTGCACCTCGGTCGCAGCAACGACATCAACTGCTGCCTCAGGGGCAAGAGCTCCCGCGGCAAGCGTCTCGGAGACAGCTGTCTCGTCGGCAGGCGCCGGCAGAGCAGACATGGCATCGGCTGGCACCGGATGTGCGGCTTGCTCGAGCTCAGTCTCCGCCGCGGTCGGGGCGTCGGCCGTTTCAGGCGCGGCAGCCTCCGAAGAGGCAGCCTCGGCGGTCTCGATGTCAGTAGCGGCCAGAGGCTCGTCGACAATACCGGCGCCGGCCTCATCGGCCACCACCGCCGGATCGGCCTCGTGCCCAGCCGGGACGTCCGTAGTTTCCGCGGTCGGCGCGTCGGCAACCGGAGCGGTAGCCGCGACCGGTGGCTGCGCCCGCGGCACGGTAATCGCCGGTCCCGGACGCTTGGCCGAGACATAGCCGAGGGAGCGCAGGATCGAGGCGAAATCCTCGCCCGCACAACCGACCAGCGAGGTCATGGCACCGGTGACGACAAAACCGTCCTGATCGGCCGCGCCGGTGGGCGGCTGGCCCTGGGTCAGGCCCGGGCGATAGGCGATAGCCGGCCGGATCAGGTCAGCAAGCCGCTCGAGGATATCGACACGCACGGCGCGCTCGCCGCAGACGCGATAGCCGGCAGCACGGTAAAGACCCTTCGGCACCGCCTTGTCGACGGCAAAGGATGTCCGACCCGAGGCTGCTAGATGGGCAATATCGTCGAGGCCCGACGTATCGGGCCCGCCATGCTTCAGCGCCCAGAGCTGGGCAGCCAGCGCACGTGGTGCCGGCTTCAGCAGGGCCGGGACGTAAAGATGAAAGGCTCCGAAGCGGATGCCGAGCTGACGGAGTGCTGCGCGGCCCTCCTGATCCAGCGTCTTCATCTCCTCGCCGACCTTGGCGCGCTCCAGCACGCCCAGCGACTCCCCGGCCTGATAGGCGATGCCGCGCGCGATACCGGTGACATTCTCGGCATTCTCGAGCAGCTGCAACGCACCAAGCAGACGGGCGATGTGATTCTTGAGCCAGAGAGTGAGGCGCGCGTCGACCTGCTCGCGCGCCGGTMCGGTCAGGTGCTCCTCGACCAGCAGGCGCAGGCGCGGCTCCAGAACCTTGTCGCCGGCGACAAGCCGCGCGACCGGCTCACCGATCCAGCGCACCAGCCCGTCATGCGAAAGCACGAAGGCATCATCAGCCGCGAGCACGACACGCGCGGCGCGCGCTTCGATCTCGCTGGCAAGCGCCTTCATCGCGGCCATGTTCAAGGCTTTCGCCTCGGGCCCGCCAGCCTTGGGATCCGCCGTGAAGCGAAATCCCTGAAGCATCCCGACATGCTGTCCCTCGACGAGCACATCGCCCGTCGTGGTGACCTCAGCCTCCAACATTGCATTCTCCCGCAAACGACGCATCAGCACGCTCGTGCGCCGATCGACGAAACGGCTGGCTAGCCGCTCGTGCAAAGCGTCCGACAGCTTGTCCTCTACAAGACGCGCCACCCCCTGCCAATGCTCTGGATCAGGTAACCAGTCAGGACGGTTTGCGACATAKGTCCAAGTTCGGACCTGCGCAATGCGGGCAGACAGCGTGTCGATCTCGCCATCGGTCCGGTCAAGCGCATCGAGTTGGGCGCGATACCAGTCCGGATCGAGCCGTCCGTGGCGCATCAGGCGCAGATACAGCGTGGTGGCGAGATCAGCGTGCTGCATCGGCGCGATCTTGCGATAATCAGGCAGGCCACACACCTCCCAGAGCCGCTCGACTGCTGCACGGCCCTGCGCCAGCGGCCTGACATCGGCATCGCGGGCCAGAACCTCCAGCGTCGTCATGTCCTCTGCGATCAGCGCACGGGTCAGCCCCTGCTCGGTTGGCTGGACGTTCAGGCTGGCGATCAGCCCGTCGACGGAGCGCAGATCGAGATCGGAATTGCGCCATTGCAGCTGCCGCACCGATTCAAAACGATGATTCTCGATCGCCTCGACCAATTCGGCGTCGAAGGGCGGGCAACGCCCGCTCGTGCCAAAGGTGCCGTCGCGCAGATGGCGGCCGGCGCGCCCGGCGACCTGGCCGAACTCCGCGGGGTTCAGCTTGCGGAAATGATGGCCGTCGAATTTCCGGTCCGACGCGAAGGCGATGTGATCGACATCGAGATTGAGCCCCATGCCGATGGCGTCCGTCGCGACGAGATAGTCGACATCGCCCGACTGGTAGATCTCGACCTGGGCGTTGCGCGTGCGCGGCGAGAGCGCGCCGAGCACGACGGCGGCTCCCCCCTTCTGCCGACGGATCAGTTCAGCGATCGCATAAACCTCCTCGACGGAGAAGGCGACGATCGCGCTGCGTCGTGGCAGGCGGGTGATCTTCTTGTCGCCGGCAAATGTGAGCTGCGACAGGCGTGGACGCGTGACGACGTTCACCCCGGGAATGAGCTGCTCGATCAGCGGCTTCATGGTGCCCGCGCCGATCAGCATCGTCTCGGCCCGACCGCGCCGGTTCAGCAGGCGGTCGGTGAAGACGTGACCGCGGTCGAGGTCGGCGGCGAGCTGAATCTCGTCAATCGCGACGAAATCGACGGCGAGATCGCGCGGCATGGCCTCGACGGTGCAGACCCAGAAGCGGGGCCGCTGCGGCTTGATCTTTTCCTCGCCGGTGACCAGCGCCACCGCCTCGGGGCCGACCTTCTCGACCACGCGGCCATAGACCTCGCGCGCCAGCAGGCGCAGCGGCAGGCCGATCATTCCGGTCGGGTGCGCCACCATCCGCTCGATCGCCAGATGCGTCTTGCCGGTATTGGTGGGCCCGAGAACTGCTGTGACACCCTGCGCACGAACCGAGGGCGGAAGAGAGCGTGCTGAAATCAAGACGCGACCGATCGTTTCCTTTGGGCCCTTGCCGGCAGCAGACGCTGGGGAAAGCGTCCTACCTTGGCACAAGCTGGAGCGCCGAAATTAAGCTGCGGAACGAGTCCTGAACGAAGCAAGCCCGAATCGCTGACTCCGGCAGAATCGGGATTCGTTCACGGCCAGATATCGCGGAGACGGCCGCAAGTACCACTATATCTGGAATCGTGACACGAGCTTGATCCACTCATTTTCGCGACCAGCGTAAACGGCCGGGCGCCGACAGTCCTCCGCGCTATTTATGTCGTGCTCACGGCGAAACGAGGGGCCGCCGTGTGATTTCTGCGTGCGCAACGGCGTGGAACCAGCCTGAGCCATCGCCTCAGCGGGCCGTTCGGACGAGACCCGCCTCCCGTCCGACACCTTGGCGATCGGGCGTTTCCCGGAGTGTTGTCAATAATACGTACGTACGTATTCTACCTTCATGAGCAAGCCATCCCTTCGTGAAAATCTCCTCGCCGCTGGCCGCGATCTCCTCTGGAAGAGCGGCTATTCCGCCACCGGCATACGCGAGATCGTCGCTGCAGCCGGAGCGAGCCCTGGCTCATTCACCAATCATTTCGGATCGAAGGAGGAATTCGCCGAGGAAGTGCTCGATCGCTATTTCGCCTATGTCGGCGGCCTCGTCGATGAAGCCCTGGCCGACCGCTCCCTGCCCGCAGCCGCGCGGTTGCGGCGCTATCTGGACGCGATCACGACCAAGCTCGAAACCGCCGATTGGTCGCGCGGATGCATGATCGGCAATTTCAGCGTCGAGACCTCTCCCAATAGCGAACGGTTGCGGCAGCGACTCTCGGAGATCTTCGTCCTTTGGCGAGAGCCCTTTGCGGCATGCATCGCCGAAGGCCAGGCCACTGGCGAGATCGCGACGGATTTCAGCGCCGACGACCTCGCTGATTTCCTGCTCACCGCCTGGCAGGGCGCGATCCTGCGCATGAAGGTCGATCGCAGCCCGGTTCCGCTCGAACGCTTCAAGGCCATCCTTTTCGCAACGCTGTTTGGAAGAAGGGCATCGCCATGACCCAGTCACCTGGATTCGCATCCGAATGGCTGCGCCGGGAGATTCCCGTCCTCGGCTCGACCATGTCCTATGTCGAGGCCGGCTCTGCGGGGCCGACCGTACTCTTCCTGCACGGCAACCCGACCTCCTCCTATATCTGGCGCCATATCATTCCGCACGTCGCGCCGCTGGCGCACTGCATTGCCCCCGACCTGATCGGCTACGGTCAGTCCGGCAAGCCGGACATCGCCTATCGCTTCACCGACCAGGTCCGCTATCTCGACGCCTTCATCGCTGAACTGGGCCTCGGACGGATGGTCATCGTCGCCCAGGACTGGGGCACGGCACTCGCCTTCCACCATGCCTCCTGTAACCCCAGCGACATGATCGGCCTGGCCTTCATGGAATTCATCCAGCCCTTTGCAAGCTGGGATGCATTCCATCAGCGGCCGCAGGCGCGTGAGCTGTTCAGGGCGTTCCGGACGCCGGGACAGGGCGAGAAGCTGATTCTCGAGGACAATGTCTTTATCGAGAGGGTCCTGCCCGCTGCCGTCCTGCGGGCCTTGAGCGATGAAGAGCTGGATGCCTATCGAGCGCCGTTTCCAACGCCCGAATCGCGCAGGCCGATCCTCCGACTGCCCAACGAGCTCCCCATTGCGGGCGCCCCGGCCGATGTCCATGCCATCAGCGAGCGCGACCACGCAGCATTACGTGCGTCCACCTATCCGAAGCTGTTGTTCTGCGGCGATCCCGGGGCGCTGATCTCTCCGGCCGAGGCGGATAGGTTCGCGGCGGGACTGCATGATTGCCGCCTGATCAATCTCGGCCCCGGCGCGCATTACCTGCAGGAGGATCACCCCGGTGCAATCGGGACGGCGCTCCGTGACTGGCTGGGTGAGATTACTGCAACGACGAAAGCGAGTGAACGCGCTGCGGCTTAGTTCTGCCGCGCGGCCGTGGTGGTGGTCGGATCGACCCTGAAGCTCGAGGCCTCGATGACCGCCGTCCCGATCATGGTCTTCACCGAGATGCGGATCGGCACCATCACATTGGTGCCGTTGACGGGGGCGAGCCAGGTGTTGATCTCGCGATTCTCGGTCATGAACTTGGTGCTCGGCCGCAGGGCGCGATGCCCTGCGATCGGCACATACCGCGCCTGGCAGATCGTGACCGGGCCGCTATAGCCTTCGAGCTTCACCTGCCGCGAACCGGAATAGCTCAGCTTGATGTCATAGCGCGCAGCGCCGTCGAAGATTGGCAGCGTCCGGTTGCAGGCGGCACCATTCCCGCCCTTGCCCTCCACGGGCATCAGGAAGGCGCTGATCGGATCGACCACATTGCGCTTGTGGCTCTCGTTGAGCGGCACGCGATCGGGCTTGTCGTCGATCGGCGGCGCAATATCCACGGCCTGCACCGTGCCGCCGTCGAGCGCCATGCGCACAGTGCGGCTCTCGCTTGAGTTCGCCGACGAAACCGCGAAGGTCGCAGGCGACAGGCGCCCGCCATGAAGATTGCCGGTTGCGGCACCTGAGCCGCGTCCGCCCGTGAAGCTGCCGACCAGGCCCGTCATCTTGGCGACGATATCGAGCTTGTAGCTGCTGCCGTCGATGCCGCCGCTGAGATGGGCGGTGCCGAGCGTCAGGCCGAGCAGGGAGACATCATATTTGGCCTCCAACGAGGTCGCCGCGGCCGACGACGCTCCAAAGCCGGAGGCCAGGGCCAGCGCAGCGAGACCAAGTCCGGCCAGGGACGACGCGATGGCGGGCTTCATCCAACTCCTCCGGACGGCATGCTTCGCACCGGCATGCACTGCGAATCGGTCCGAATCGTGACCCCTTTTACCGAATTTGGCGAGTGGCAATGCCGCCACGCTGCGGCCGCCCCGATCGTGCTATGGAATCAGTCGCGGTCCTTGACGCAGCAGCCGGCCTTGGCTATAGACCCGCGACTTCAATTTGACTTCCGGTGCTCGTGGGCCGGCACGTCGCGTGTCGGCATTTTTGTTTGAGACAACCGGTTCCAAGGGAACGATATCATGGCTCGCCGTTGCGAACTGACCGGGAAAGCCACCCTCACCGGGCACCTCGTCAGCCACTCGAACCGCAAGACGAAGACCGTCTTCCGGCCGAATCTCGTCAATGTTACGCTCCGTTCGGACGCGCTCGGTCGCTCCGTGCGCCTGCGTGTCTCGGCGAACGCCCTGCGTACGGTCGATCACCGTGGCGGACTTGACGCCTTCCTGGTCAAGGAGCCGGCAGGCAACCTCTCGACCGGCGCACTCACGCTGAAGCGTGACATCGAGAAGAAGCTCGCGACCAACTGAGCGCGCGGCTCCTTCACGGAATGAATGAAGCGGCCGCAAGGCCGCTTTTTTCGTTTGCATAGGACGCAGTGGCCAGCCCCGTATCATCCGTTCTCGGTGCTTGATCGCCGGCACATTCAGGACTTGTGCTCGCCGCAAGAGCGAGCTTGAAGTCACGCTCGTCCCCTTATCCCAACTCGAATTCCAGCAGCACGGTGCGCTGCAGGAAAGAGAAGTTGTCGTCCGAGATCAGGGTCAGAATCGTCCTGCCATGATCCTGATGGACGCAAAGCCCTTCCATATTGTCGATCTCCTGGCCGAGATCGGCCTCGATCAGGGAGGGGCCGTCAAGCATCGCACCCGGCCGGAGGCTTGCGCCGGGAACGCGGCGAATCCGCATGCCGACACCACGCAGAGGCTTGTACCAGCGCTCCAGCAGAAGCATGTCTCCGCCGGGCAGGAAGGCCAGATCGGTGATATCGAAGCCGCCATGGCGCCGCACCTGAAACAGGCCGGGCTGCCGCCCCCCGATGATCACGCCGAGCGTCGGTTCGTCTTCCCCGCCCGAGCGCTCGGCAATGGCGACGAGCGCGCCCGCAAGCGGCTGCCCGGCGGGAACGACACCAATCGCCTCCAGCCCGCGATTGCTCGGCAGGCGCTTCACCTCGCGCGGTACCGGGACGATGCGGGCACGCGCTTCGACTCCATACCGCGCCCATTCGAAACGCAGGACGTCATGCGTCCGCTCGACGCCGATATAGGCGACGCCATCGGCGATCGTCAGGCTCTCCGTGTCGAAATAGCGCGAACGATGCAGCGGCCGCCCGGAGGCGCCGAGGATCGGTGCGAGTTCGGCCTGCTCGAAGCGAACGATCCGCCCCTTCTCGGAGACAGTCTTCGCCGTCAACCAGAAGCCGTTATCGGTGATCGCAACCAGATCGACGCCGTTGCGCGAGCGCCAGAGGCCGGAAAACCCGCCGAAGCGCGGATGGTCGCCGCGCAACACCAGCCCGCCCCGGAAGCTGAGCTGGCCGAAGTGTGTCTTGCCGGGATTGCGCGGCTCGAAGGCATCGAAGCCGCGCACGCTKATGGTGAGCTTTATGCGGCCCGGCTCGATGCTCTGAGCCTGAGCGGCAGGCAAGCCCAAGCTGGCGGCGCCCAGCCCCTGGAGGACGCCGCGTCTGGTCAGCCTCATTGCATGCGACGAGAAACCGGAGCCTTGCCGGTGGGGCCATCCTCCTCGAAGAGCTCGGCCAGCTTCTCCGTCATCACCCCGCCGAGTTCCTCCGCATCGACGATGGTGACGGCGCGGCGATAGTAGCGCGTCACGTCATGGCCGATGCCGATGGCGATCAGTTCGACCGGCGAGCGCGTCTCGATCTCGGCGATGATATGGCGCAGATGCCGCTCGAGGTAGTTGCCGGCATTGACCGACAGCGTCGAATCGTCGACCGGCGCGCCATCGGAGATCACCATGAGGATCTTGCGCTGCTCGGGCCGCGCGAGCAGCCGCTTATGGGCCCAGTCGAGCGCCTCGCCGTCAATATTCTCCTTGAGCAGGCCTTCGCGCATCATCAACCCGAGATTCTTGCGAGCCCGGCGCCAAGGAGCGTCCGCCGCCTTGTAGATGATGTGCCTGAGATCGTTCAGCCGGCCCGGATTGGCCGGCTTGCCGGATTGCAGCCAAGCCTCGCGCGACAGCCCGCCCTTCCAGGCACGCGTGGTGAAGCCGAGCAGCTCGACCTTGACGCCGCAGCGCTCCAGCGTCCGCGCCAGGATGTCCGCGCAGGTCGCGGCAACCGTGATCGGCCGGCCGCGCATCGAGCCGGAATTGTCGATCAGCAGCGTCACGACCGTATCGCGGAAATTCGTGTCCGATTCCTGCCGGAAGGAGAGCGGCTGGAACGGGTCGATGATGATCCGCGGCAGGCGCGAAGGGTCGAGCGAACCCTCTTCGAGATCGAACTGCCAGGACCGGTTCTGCTGCGCCATCAGGCGGCGCTGCAACCGGTTGGCAAGCCGTGCCACCACGCCCTGGAGATGGGCGAGCTGCTTGTCGAGATAGGCCCGCAGCCGGGTCAACTCCTCGGCGTCGCAGAGCTCCTCGGCCGTGACCGTCTCGTCGAACTTGACGGTGTAGGGCTTGTAGTCCGTTTGCGGCCGGTCGTTCTGGCGCCCCTCGCGGGGGCGCGGCGCCTCGCCCGCCTCCTCGGATTCAGAGGAATCGTCCTCCTCGTCCCAGTCGCCGGCCGGAGCGTCGGTCGCTTCCGACGCGCCCTCCTGCAACTCGTCGGTCGCATCCTCGCTGACCTCGACCTCCGAGCGCTCGCCGCCGCTTTCCTGCTCGGCCTCGCCATCCTGCTGCTGCTGATCCTCGGAGGACTGGTCCTGGTTGTCCTCGTCCTCTTCCTCGTCCTGGCCCTGCGAACTCTGCTCGGCCATGTCGAGTGAAGCCAGCATATCGCGAACCGTCCGCGAAAAGGCGCGCTGATCCTCGACCGACTGCGACAGCCGGTCGAGATCGGCACCGGCCTTCGCCTCGATCACGTCGCGCCAGAGATCGACGATCTTGGTCGCGGCCTGCGGCGGCTTCAGCCCCGTCAGGCGCTCACGCACCATCAACGCCAGTGCGTCTTCCAGTGGGGCGTCGGCGCGATCGGAGATTTCCTCGTAGCGGCCACCGCGATGATAGCGGTCTTCCAGCATGGCGGTGATGTTGCCGGCCATGCCGCTCATCCGGCGCGAGCCGACGCATTCGACCCGGGCCTGCTCGACGGCGTCGAAGACAGCGCGCGCCGCATCGCCCTCCGGCGCGGCGCGGCGGTGGATCGAGGCGTCATGACAGGCGAGCCTGAGTGCCATCGAATCCGAGTGGCCGCGCAGGATCGCGACATCCTGGACCGTCAGCTTGCGCGGCGGTTCGGGCAGACGGGCTCGTTCGCCAACGAGCGATGGCTTGTCCGCCGCGAAGACGATTTCCATCTCGGGCTTGCGCGCGATCGCCTTCATCGCACCGGAAATGGCGCGCTTCAGCGGCTCGGCTGGTGCTTCCTTGGGCTGACCCGGCTTACGATTGGAGATGGACAAGGCGGAGCCGTCCTTTGACTTGATGCTAGCGCGAGCGCCCGTCGAACATCGTCGAATCGAGTTCGGCGGGCTCGACACCCTCGAGGCAGCGTACATTCACCGCGACCATCGGCGTGCCGTCCGGCATCGAGCCGCGAGCGAAGGATTCGATGCCGCAGGTTTCGCAGAACAGGTGCTGGATCTTCTGCGTGTGGAAACGGTATTCGGTCAGCGCATCCTCCCCCTTTTCAAGGGTGAAGGCCGTCGCCGGCGAAAAGGTCAGGATCGAGCCGCGACGCTGGCAATAGGAACAGTTGCAGGTGATCGTCCGCTCGAGGCTGGCCTCGACCGTGAACCCGACCCGCCCGCAATGGCAGCTCCCTTGATAGCGCGCGCTCGCCATGACCCGTTTCCCCTCAGCTCAGAACGACGTTGACCGCGCTCTCCGGCAATTCCTTGCCGAAGGAGCGCTGGAAGAACTCCGCCACGAGCGTGCGCTCCATCTCGTCGCACTTGTTCAGGAACGTCACCCGGAAAGCGAAGCCGATATCGCCGAAGATCGCGGCATTCTCGGCCCAGGTGATGACCGTGCGCGGGCTCATGACGGTCGAGAGATCGCCGTTCATGAAGGCGTTGCGTGTCAGGTCGGCGACGCGGACCATCTTGTTGACGATGTCCTTGCCCTCGGGCGAGGCCTGATAATGCTTCGACTTGGCGAGCACGATCGCGACTTCGTTGTCGTGCGGCAGGTAGTTCAGCGTSGTSACGATCGACCAGCGGTCCATCTGGCCYTGGTTGATCTGCTGGGTGCCGTGATAGAGGCCCGACGTGTCGCCGAGGCCGACCGTGTTCGCCGTGGCGAACATGCGGAAGGCAGGGTGAGGACGGATGACGCGCTTCTGATCGAGCAGCGTCAGCTTGCCGGACTGCTCGAGCACGCGCTGGATCACGAACATAACGTCCGGGCGACCGGCGTCGTACTCGTCGAAGACGAGCGCGATGTTGTTCTGCAGCGCCCAGGGCAGGATGCCGTCCTGGAACTCGGTGATCTGCTTGCCTTCCTTCAGCACGATCGCGTCCTTGCCGACGAGATCGAGGCGCGAGACGTGGCTGTCGAGGTTGACGCGCACGCAAGGCCAGTTCAGGCGGGCCGCGACCTGTTCGATATGGGTCGATTTGCCTGTGCCGTGATAGCCCGAGATCATGACGCGTCGATTATGCGCGAAGCCCGCGAGAATCGCGATCGTGGTGTCACGGTCAAATCGGTAGTCGACGTCGAGATCGGGCACATGGGCGTCGGCCTGCGAGTAGGCCGGCACTTCGAGATCGGAGTCGATCCCAAAAGTCTGGCGCACCGACAGCTTCATATCGGGAAGGCCCTGGGCAATCGTCGTCGTCATTGTCTTGTCTCCGGGCGCAGAACAGTGCCGGGCGAACCACCGGTTGTCCCACTGCCGACCGAAAGGGGAGGCGTACGAAACCTAATTAGTGCGAAAGCGTCGGAGCGGCAATTCGCAAACCGCCGCAACGGCAATACGCAGGAGGCATGTCGCAAAAGACATACCGAGCGTTCAGGCGCGTTCGGCCAGCAGCTTCGCAATGATCGCGACGGAGGTTTCGGCCCCTGCCCTGTCGATCGTGAGCGGTGGGGGCGCATCTGCCCCCAGCATCTCCGTCACCGCTTTCTCCAACCTGTTCGGTGTCAGCGAATCAGGTCCGGTCAGGCGCAGACAACGTGCGAGGCCTGCATTCTCCATCGCCTCGGCGCGGATCGCCTGCTCGGTCTCGTTTCCGGCATCGAAGGGCACCACGATCGCCGGCCGCCCGGCGCGGACCAGGTCTAGCACCGTGTTGTAGCCGGCCTGGCTGATCGAAAGCGCACAGCCTGCAAGCAGCCCGGGGAAATCCGGTCTCGCACGTTCGACGCGGACATGCGCCGGCGCCTTGCCCTCCAGGTCGGCGAATTCCTCTGCGCCGATGCCCTGACCGCCAAGGATACGCCAGCGCCTGCGATTGCCCATCAAGGTCGCGGTCGCGATGGCGAGCTCGAACAGAGGCAAGCCAGCAGCCGAACCGCCTCCGGACACCACGATCTCGCCAGGCTCCAAGGGAGCGGCGCACTCCTCGGGGCCGGTCAGGTAACCGGTATAGCGCAGCTTTCGCGCCAGCTCTGGTGCAACCGGCCAGGACCGCTCCAGCGGCAGGAAGGCTCTGTCGCCATGGACGAGGACCGCGTCGAAATGTGCCGCGATGCGCGCTTCGGCCTCACGGATGCGATCGGCGCGCGGCGTCACCAGGACATCGCGCACCGAGGACAGGACCAGCGCCCGTGGATTGGCCGCCGCCGCCACGCCGATGAGGCCCAGAAACTCATCGCCCAATTGTCGGCGTCCGAACGGAAAATGCTCGGTAATGACGACATCGGGCCGGTGCTGCGCCGTKAGATCGCAGAGCGTCTTCCGGCGCAAGGCGCGATAGTCCTGCGAAACCGGTCTCCCTTCCGGGTCGAGCAGGTTCCGGAAGTCAACACCCTCGACCTTGACCGGCGGCAACTGGGCAAAGGTGAACGAACCGTCCGGGACGGATCGCGGCGCGGCCCCGCCACTGACCAGCACGGTTTCGAATCCGGCGGCCCCAAGGGCACGCGCAAGATGAGCGGCCCTGACAAGATGGCCGCTGCCGAGGAGGTGCGTGACGGCGATCAGGACGCGGGGCGTCATGATCGCCGCCGGTTCGCTGCGTCCAACAGCATCGCCTGGACCCGGTCGAGTCCCGCCGCTGCCGAAAACTCCTGCGCCAATCTCTGGAAGGCGGCCTCCCCAAGGGCGACGCGCCGTGTCGGGGACGACGCGAGATCGGCCAATTGCCGCGCCAGTGCCTCCCGATCGCCCGGCGCCACGAGCACACCTTCGACGCCTTCGCGTACGAATTCGGGAATGCCCGCGAAATCGGTCGCAACGATCGGCAGGGCTTGGCTTGCGGCCTCCATCACGACATTGGGCAGGCCATCGCGATCGCCATCGCCCGCCTGCTTCGAGGGCAATACGAAGAGATCCGCATCGCGCAGGGCCGCAATCACGTCCTGCTGAGCCTTAGGCCCCGACCAGATGACCCGCTCCGCCAGTCCGAGATTCGCGGACAACGCCTTCAGCGCAGCGAGCCTTTCGCCGCCGCCGATATGGGTCAGCCGCCAGTGAAGCTCTGCCGGCAGCGCCGCCAGAGCTGCGAGCAGATCGTCGAAGCCCTTCTTCTCCACCGCCCGACCAATGGTGATGAAACGAACCGGATCGGCAGGGTCGCGACCATCGCGCATGATCCGCGCGACCGGAGGCGCGGGAAACCGCGCCAGGTCGAGCCCATGATAGAGCAGAGCGACCTTGTCGGTGCGATCCGCAAGCCGCGTCAGCTCCGCATGTCCATCACGAGTGCAGGTGACGCCCCAGGCTGCGTCGGCGATCTTTTCGCGCTTCTCCCAGTCCGGTGTCGTCCAGATATCCTTGGCATGGGCCGAAAATGACCAGCTCAAGCCACGCAGCAGCGCCGCGTATCGGATCACCGAGGCCGGCGTATGCAGATAGTGAACGTGCAGATGGTCGATACTCCCCGGGAGTTCCCGCGCCATCACGCAGGCCTGGCCGAAGCGGCGCACCCTGTTACGCGTCGGATCGCGGGCAAGATCGCGCAGGAAAACCGGCAGGAGCCGAAGGAATCCTGGCCGGAACAGAGCCCGCCCGATGCCGCGCAGCACACGCCCCGGCTCCTCGTGCAGATACTCCGGCAGGTATGTCACGGGCGCCGTGATCTGCTTGTGCATGAGGTGGCGTGCGCCATCCGTCGGCTGACGCAGCGACCAGATCGAAAAAGGCAGTGCGCGCTGCTGCAGGCCCAGCAATTCCTGTGCGATGAACGTCTCCGACAGGCGCGGATAGCCCTTCATCGCAATCGCGATCCGCGGCTCCTTCACCTCGCTCATCGCCGGCCGATCAGCATGAAGCGCGTATAGTTCCTGCCCGGCAGCGCGCCGGAAAAATGGATCTCGGACAGTCCGACCTGCTCCTTGAACGCTTCAAGACTGGCGACGCAGCTTTTGTGGTCCGGCTCGCGATAATAATCGTTCGACTGCAACAGCACCGGCAGACCGGGCGGCAGCGATGCGACCCAGCCGGGCACATCGGCCAGATGCTCGCAGCTCGTGTTGATCACCAGGCCGGGCCGCTCGGGCTCCCTCGTGAAATCAAGCTGCATCATATCGGCAGTGACAGCGCCGAAGCGCTCTTCCGCGACATGGCGGCGATTCAGGCGTTCGGCGATCTCCGCACACGCGGGATCGCGGTCGAGGCTGACCACCCTGCCGAGGTCGAGCCGCGGATCATCCAGCAACAAAGCGCCGAGCACGCCATACCACGCCCCGAGCACCCAGACCGGCCCCTCCGGTCGCGGCAAAGTCTCGGCCAGCGCATCGACCAGCCAGCGCTTGGACGCGATCTGCTTGTGGTTGAAGGCGATCCAGAGTTCCGGCGGCATCCCCTGGCCGATCAGCCGCGCGAGATCGGCCACGACCCTGTTTCCGGTCAGGGCTGCGACACCGCGCAGAATGTCGTAGAAGGCGTCCGAAGGCGTGTCCGTGGTCATGCCATATCGCGAAGGGATGGGATGAATTCGGCCGGACCATATGCAAGCCCGGATATAAAGGCCAGTCACGAGAATGACGGCGCAATGGCCCCTTCGGGAACCTTGTTGCCCCATCTCGCCGGCCCCGGCGCCTGCTTGAGACAGGTGCTCGCCGCGCACGCGGTGCGGCACTGCCCGCATATCGTGGAGATCGGGGGCGCCGGGCTGCCGATCACCGGCTTTCTCACCCATTCCCCGCAATCGGTGACGGTGATCGACCCGAAAATACCGGCTTTCAAAGCAGATATACTGAACGGAAAGCCCTGCACGGTCCTGCATCGGGCCGCCAAGCTTCAGGCCATCGCGCTTGCCCCGCCGAAGCCCTATGCATTGGTGCTGCTCGGCCTGTCGCTCAAGCCCTTCGGGGGAACCGCGGCGACCCCGCCCGAACTGCTCGCCCTTGCGGAAGCAGCCGAGACCCTTGTGATCGACTACGCGCTCGATCTGGAACGCGCCTGCGGCCAGATCGGCGCGATCACGGCGACGCGGCCGGCTCCGCCGCTTATCGATCTCGCCATGACGATCGACGATCCGGCATTGCGCAGCGCCGGATACGACCGCCGCCGCTTCCTGGTCTATGGCCCGCCCTGAGCCTCAGACGTCCTGATTTTCGGGCTTCTGGTCAGCCTGCGTCTTGGGGCGCCGCCCAGCCGGATTCGCGGGGGTGGGCGTCTCGGTGGGAGCCCGCTGCTCCCCATTGCCAGCATCCTGCGTCGCGCCTTGCGTCGCCACTGCGCTGGCGTCCACCGCGTCAGCCTCATCCGCAGCGTCGATGCGTGGCGTCCTGGCGAAGCCATAGGCCGCCATCGGCGCATCCCGGCCCTTGATCATCACCTTCAGCGGAACGGCTTCGGCAAAGCTCCGGCCGGTCACTGCAACAGTCGTCTCCGAAACCACGATATCGGCGAGAACACGCCGTGTCGCGGCCTCGAACTGGCTCGCGATCGCCACCGTCTCGCCGACCGTGATCTCATGCCGGCCGAGGCTGTCATTCTCGACCGCGCCGACGACAGCCTGGCCGGTATGGATGCCGATGCCGATCCGCAGCGGCAGCGGCAGGGCCGCGCTGAACTCACGATTCAGGGCGTCGACCGCCCGCACGATGTCGCCAGCAGCCGCGATCGAAGCCAGTGCCGCCTTGGCCGGGCTGGCTTCCAGGCCGAACACCGCCATGAAGCCATCGCCATAGAGAGCATCGATGCGCCCGCCATGAGCGATGATCGCCTGCGCCATCTCGTCGAAGAAGCGATTGAGCAATCCGATCAGCTCATGCGGCAGTTGACGCTCCGACAGCGCCGAGAAAGCGCGCAGATCGGCCACCATCACGGTCAGGCCGCGCCGGGCAATGGAACTATCCAGTTCGACGGCTCGTATGGCCGATCCGAGTTTGGATGCGAGCAACAACTGCACCTGCAGGTCGTCGCGCGGTCGGATCTGGCAGGCGAGGCGGACACGCGGCGGCGCCGAAATCCGACGCAGCAGCTTCGCCTCGTTCGGCCCTGGCGCCGGAAGCCCATCCGCACCATCGAGGACCAGCACGCGGCAGGTGGCACAGCGCGCCCGCCCACCGCAAAGCGCCGCATGCGGAATATTGAAGCGCCGGAACAGCTCAAGCACGGTCGGGCCGGGCACGACCTTGCGCACGCCATGGCCGACGAAGCGCACCGTGATCGCACGGGTCGTCCGCACCCGGAACTCGCGAAACGCAACGAAGATCGCGAAGGCGCCTACGAGCCCGAAGAAGCCACTCTTCACCCACATCTCATGCCAGTTGGACATCGCCGACCGGGCGTCGTTGCGTGCCTCCGGCGGCAGGGCCATTTGCACGGCCTCGCGCGCGGCGACGGAGAAGCCGATCAGGGCAAGAACCGGAATGAGGATCGCGACCAGAAGAAAGGGATCGCGCCACCGCGCATAGCTATCCCGGCTGCGCAGGATGAAGTGCAGGCCGATCATGCCATGCGTCCAGACCAGGAGCAGGAGCAGCGACTGCGCCAAGGCGTGCCCGGGCCAGAGCCGTCGCAGCACCGCGTGGTAGCTCTCGTCGATATGGAAATAATGCCCGATGATCCGGGTGCTGACGATATGGTCGACGAGCAGCAGGGGGATGGCGAGGCCCAGCGCGATCTGCAGGATTTCGCGCACCGGCATGCGGAAGGTCCGGCGCTGCGCGACTCGCACCAGAGCAAAGAGCGGGTGAACGATCAGAGCGCCATAGAGCGCGACGGTTCCCGGCCAGGAATGCCAGACAGCGTAGCGCCATTCCTGCACCTGCTCCATCGCCGCAACACCGGCGATCCCAACGGCATGGTTGAGGAAATGGGTCGTCGCGAAGACGAGCAGGACGAACCCTGACACCAGGCGGATATCCCGGCTCCAGGACGAAACCTGGCTCATGCCGGCATCGAATCCAGGCGAACGCTTCGTGCCGGTCTGCGGCAGACTCATGAGTTTTCCCGTGTCCTCAATGGACCTTCTCGCTATGCAGGACGTAATTGGCCAGTCGGTACAGGCGCGAGGCCAGATCACGTGACAGCGCAACGCTGAAATCGGGAACGGTGCCGAGCAGTTCGAAGAACAGATCCTTCGGCAGGCGGAGCGCGCAGACCTCGGTCTTGGCGACAGCTTCGCCGAGATAGGCCTGGTCGCTCAGCATCGGCACGTCGCCGAAGATGCTTCCCGTCTCGAACTGGAAGCGCTTGGCGGGGCGTTCACCCTCCATGTGGAGGAGCTCCACCTCTCCCTCCAGGATGAAGTAGACGCCTTGCGGCCTCTCTCCTTCCCGGATGATGACGGTCCCCGGCTCGAAATGCAGGCGTTCACCCATCAAGGCCACAAGCTTGAGCCGTGGCGCCGGCAGGCTGCGAAAGAGCGGTATGCTCCGCAGGCAGGCGATATCGCTTTCGAGCGTCATTGTCGCACCTCTACCCCCTCGGCGACCCGCAACGGAGATGAAACGGCCCGATGTTCCGTTTCGTCCTCGCCATCGCTGTCGCCGTCTTCAATCACGCCGAAGGAWCCGTTGAACACGAGCCTCGGCGAAATGTCCCTGGCGAGACTACCATCACCAAGAAGTAGAAACAGTGTCATGCCGGCACAATGCTTGCGCAAGCGGCTGATGATTTCACCACCCTTGTTTGTCGTGGCAAGCAGCGCACTCGGATCGAGAATCGCGATCTGCGGCGTCTTGATCAAGGCTTGGGCGAGTGGGATCGCGAGCCGGATCCGGGCCGGCAGATAGCGGCCACGCAGCCCGCAATCGGTGTTGAGTCCGACGCGATAGAGCGAGCCGTCCAGACCTGCGCGAGACAGCGCCGTTCGCATGATGTCGGCAACCTTGCGGCCGGCATCGCTGATGCCGAARCCGATGCGCCCGAACAGAAGATTGTCGCGGATGCTGGCCCCATCCATGACGCGGTCCGGGTCATAGAAATCGACCGAACTGGCAGCATCCGCCGGCAAATGGGCCTTGAAACTTGCCCGCGCACGCAAAATCCGCCGCCGCAGGGCATCGTCCAGCAAGTTGAGGCGGTGCTTCGGTTCGATATAGCCGAGCGCGAGCGCCATCAGGTTTCGCTCCGTTTCCGGATCGAGCGGGCTGCGCATATCGTGCTTGGCAAGAACCGAGGCCAGGCTCTTCAGTATCTMGAGGTCGAAGTTCGTGCCAAAGGAATACCTTTCGAACAAGGCATGGCCGGCCGGCAGTCCCTCGAAGATCTCGACCACCGTCGAGACGATGCGCGCACCCACTTCGACGAGCGGCTCGATCAGCGCTTCGGCCTGCATCAGGGCGCGCGCATAGGGCTCCGCCAGCAGGGTATCATTGGCGAAACGCGCCCCCTTGCGCGCCCCGAAGATCAGGTTCTCCGCAATGGTCGCGTTGGCATTGTAGCGTTTGGGATCGAATGTCTCGACCAGTCCGGCAAGCTTGCTCTTGGACAGTTCCGCCGCCACGACCTTGCGGGCTTCGGTGATCCTGTCGATGATCGACTGGTCGAGCGGCAGGACGACCTTGCCGTCCAGTCCGAGCTCGTAGACGTCCTCGTCGCAGCCAAGGACCTCCAGAATCCGCTGGACATGCGCTTCAAGCTCGGCGGCGTCGGCGAGCCCCACCCCTTCATAGTCGGTCCAGTCGGCCGCAAACGAGAAGGGCGTATTGCCGGAGCGGACCGCTTCGATCAGCCGCCTGTGCTCTTGCGGCGTGATCGGTTCCTTTGGCTTCAGGCTCGGCCGCCGGCGCCTGAGGGGCAGCAGGATGTTGTCGCGCAGCGTGCCGTTGATGATCTCGACCTCCTGGCCGGCATAACCGATCAGATGGCTTGCCTTCTCGACCGAAAATCGCGCGAGGCTGGCCCTGTCGATCAGGACCCGTCCCGAATAGGACATGATCTGGCGGMCTAGGATGCGGCCGAAGACGTCGCGCGCTCCCCCCGGCGGCCCGATGACGGCAACGACACTGGGACGAGGCACCTGAAACGACAAGGGCGACAGCAGCGGCTGGCCGCGGTTATCGAGCATCTGGACGCTGTCGAGCCTGATCTCGCCCTTGTCGGGCAGGTTCGAACAATCCTCCTCCTCGTCGAGCACCATTGTCTCGTCAGGGTTGAACTGGCCGACGACCTGTTCGTACTTGATGGTGACGTCGTTGCGCTGCTGATCCCAGTCGATCAGTTCCTTGATCGGCGGCGGCAGATCGCGATAGGCCGCGATCACGGCAACGAGCTGGCCGATATCGAGCCGGCCCTGCAGGGCAAAATAGCCCCCGACTGCGTAGAAGAAGAATGGCGTGATCTGGGCCAGCAGGTTGTTGAGGAACTTGACCGCGAATTTGCGCTTGTAGAGCGCGTAGCGGATGTCGAAAAGGTTGCCGAGACGCCCGGCAATATCCGACTGCATATAGTTGGTGACGCCATGCCCCTGAATGGTCGGACCGGCATCCACGATCTCGCCGATCCTCCCCGCGAGCAGGCGCGATGCGATCTGCCTTTCGCGGCCAAGCCGTAACTGCTCCCGCCGCAGGATCGGGATGATGATCGCCTGGGCGATCACGATGAACAGTGCGATCGAGCCCAGCCAGACGCTTTGCACCATGATGAAAACCAGCGCCGTCAACGCCTGGCTAAGCAGGAAGACCGGCTGGATGAAGGCATCACCGACGAAACCGCCGATCGGCTCGACCTCGTCCTTGATCATGCTTGCCACTTCGGCCGGCTTGACCGCCCTGATATCCTCCGGCTGGAAGCGCATGAGCTGGCTGAACAGGTCGTAGCGCATGCGCCTCAGCATCCGCTCGCCGAGGATGCCCTTGCGCACGTTGATCACGTATTTGAAGACGCCGTTGATCAGCACCAGCACAAGGAAATAGAAGCTCAGCCCGAAGAGCAGCCCGAGCTGGCCGACCTGGAAGCCGTCGAACAGGTGGACGCTGCCGCCGCCGAAGATGTCCGGCCAATGCAGCGTGATGTCCATCAGCGTCGCGCTGGTCTGGCCGTCCTTGAAGGCTCCGCCCTGGATCGCATCGTTGACGATGCGCTTCGGCACGACGAACGAGGCCCAGTTGAATGGAATTGAGGCAAGGATGATCAGCAGGACGACGATCTGTTCGCCACGGCTCTTCTGCCAGATGTAACGAAAGAGGTTCGTCTCCAAGGGACGTCCTGTCTGGCGAACCGGATGGTGCACCGCTTATTGAGTTTCGCGTCATATGTGTGTCAGTCACGGCCCTTGCGCAATGTCGCAATGCGGCATGCCCACGGCTTGCTTGGCGCCCGGCCGCATGTTTCGATCACAATGCGCGGAGGAACGACGATGCGGCTGAGAGGTGTCGGACGGCGGTTGGCAGGGATGTCAGGGATTGCCCTGCTCGCGCTGACACCGCCGTCATTGGCTGCGGCACAGGACGGATCTTCGCTGTTCCTGAGGGATGCTTTCGATGCCGGGCGCTTCGCCCTCGAAGGCGGGCTCTATTATAAGGACAATGCCGAACAGCGCGCCGGACAGGTGACATTTCAGGAGAAAGGCGCCCTGGATGGCAGGGGCGCGCTCACCCTGTCGGTCAAGCCGCTCTGCGCGAAGGGCGCGCGCAATTGCAGCGAAAGGGCCGAGGTCTGGGAGAAGCCCGAGGTCCTGGCAAGCTACGATCAGACGGTCTGGCACGGMTTCGCCATGCGCCTCGACGATCCCGTGCCGCAGGACGATGCCCGCTATGTCATGGCGCAGTGGAAGCGCCAGATCACGCCCGGAGCAGAGGGAGATTATTCGCCCTTTCTGGCGCTCAGGCTGTTTCAGGGGCGGCTTGGTGTCACCGTAGAGACCGACATGATCG